>JBEKDQ010000256.1:0-3711 GCA_050014275.1 Desulfobaccales bacterium
TGTTACCGCTTCAACCGTCGATTCTGGGAACCGCAAATGTTCAACCGGATGCTTCATGCCTGCTTGAATTCCTCGAGCATTACATTCTCGGAGCTAAGGCAATAAGCGTTTACTTTTATTAAATAACAATCTTTTATATGCTCTGGCCGGGACTCCCCCTCTCGACCCAGATACTTTACAGCGGTGGAACTTAAACTGAGATTATGCGGCGGCCTTTGCCCCGCAGTCAAAAAATGGTTTTGGGAGCCTCTTGGGTGCCACCCTGGCTTTTGGTTGAGGCAGCCAGCAATTCCTACCGGCGGCGATAGATAGGGCTTCTGTTTATTAGAAAAAAGCTAACCCTATTTGTTAACCCTCGAATCGCCTTTTTCTGGGTTTCACCACTATCGAGCACTTTGGAGTCCCCCGAATTGCTTAGTTATCCCCCTTATATCAAATAGTTAAGTTAATTTCCATCTTTTACTGCGGCATAATCCAGGAGTATAACTGCGAGGTAGTGTATTCTTCATCCATGCAATTTTGTTGCCGGACACTACTGCCCTCTCCCCCCATGGGGGAGTTTTTTGTAAGGGTGGGGGTAAAGGGGAATCCTGCTTGTATGTTGGCCTTCAAAATTCGCCTCCGGAACTCTCTCGGTATCCTGCGGAGCACCTTAAGGTTTAGCCTCCCCTTTTTTGCTGAAAGCTGCAAGCTGGCCGCGGCCAGCTCTACTTAGCCGTTGTCGCCGCACCTCGAACAGGGCCACGGCGCCGGCAGTGGCGGCGTTCAGGGAGCCGATTTCCGGGGCCGCCTGGGGGATGGCCAGGACCAGGTCACACTGTCGGCGGACCCGGAGGCGCAGGCCCTTTTCTTCCCCGCCGATGACCAGGGTTAAAGGGCCGGTGAGGTCGGCCTGGTAGAGGCTTTGCGGGGCGGCGGCGTCAGCCCCGACGATGCACAGACCCGCCTCTTTGAGGCGCCCGAGGCAATCCGCCAGGTTGGTGATCCTGAAGACCGGCAGGTATTCCAGGGCCCCGGCTGCGGCCTTGGCCACCGCCGGGGTGAGACCCACGGCCCGGTCCTTGGGGATGATGAGGCCGTGGGCCCCGGCGGCCAGGGCGCTACGGCAGAGGTTGCCCAGGTTCATGGGGTCGGTGAGGCCGTCGGCGGCAACCAGCAGGGCGGGTTCCGGGAGCTCTCGCAGGCGGTCCAGCAGCTCTCCCTGGGAGAGGTAGGGAAAGGCACCCCGCCGGGCCAGGATTCCCTGGTGGTGGGGGGTGCCGCACAGGCGATCCAGGGCGGCCCGCTCCCGGACCCGGAAACGCACCCCGGCGGCCCGGGCCAGACGCCGCACCTCCTCCAGCCAGAGGCCGCTGACCCCCGAGGCCACGATGACCTCCTCCAGAGGGCTCTCCGGCCGGCGCAGGGCGGCCAGCACCGGATGGCGGCCGTAAATGATCTCACTCATGGGCATTGATTAATCTAGGGCCGGGCAGTAGTGTCCGGTAATAAAATTGCAGGAGGAAGATTACACTATCTCGCAGTTAAACTCTAAACCATTTTAAGTTAAACGATATCAGCATATTATACCGATACAACTAAATCCCCTCTCCCCTGCGAGGGGACGACACCGGGTGAGGGGTGGCTTCATCGACCGTTGCATACCCCCCCTCACCTTGCCCTCTCCCCCCTAAGGGGGAGAGGGAAAAAGGTTGTAAATTCCAGGAAATGGTTAGCTAGTGGGCATGCCTAAGTGCAAAGAGATCTCTACTGCCCATCTCTTAGCAAAAACTTTGCCGGACACTACTGAGAGCCGGCGCCCCCGCCGGAGATGAACCGCCGGTGGCGGCGGTTCTACCTTTGTTTGCCCTGTCCCCAATCTGAGATGGGGAACGGAAGGCGGCTATTACTTTTGAAAAAGTGCAGGTATAATAAGCATTAATTATAGCAGATAATCACCCATGGATACCGAACTCAACCAATTTTATCAGCATCTGGCCGCAGAAAGAGGCCTGGCGCCCCTGACCGTGGCCGCCTATGCGGGCGATCTCCAGAATTTCTGGGAGTTTGCCGAATCGCGGGGGCTATCCCAGTGGGGCGCGGTCTCGCTGGCCCACCTGCAGGAGTACCTGGCCACCCTGGAAGGCCGGGGCCTGTCGGCCCGGAGCCGGGCCCGCAAGCTCTCCGCCTTGCGGCAATTCTACCGGTTTTTACAGCGGGAGGAGAAGGTCTTGTCCCAAGCCAACCCGGTGGAGCTGCTGGACTCCCCCCGTCTACCCCGGCGGCTGCCCCGGGTGTTGGGAGAAGAGGAGGTGGTCGCCCTGCTGGCGGGACCCGACCCCGCCACCCCCAAGGGGCAACGGGACGCCGCCCTGCTGGAACTCCTCTATGCCACCGGCCTCCGGGTCTCGGAGCTGGTGGGCCTGACCCTGAAACAACTGGACCTGCGCCGGGGGGTGGTGCGCCCCTTGGGAAAAGGCTCCAAGGAGCGGGTGGTACCCATGGTGGCCAAGGCGGTGGAAAAGCTGGAACTCTACCTGGCCCAGGGCCGGCCCCGGCTACTCAAGAGCCGCCAGAGCCAGTATCTCTTCGTCAACCGCTGGGGCGGGCCCCTGACTCGCCAGGGGTTTTGGAAGATTTTGAAGGACTACGCCCGTAAGCAAGGATTGACTGGCCTGAGCCCCCACACCCTGCGCCACTCCATGGCCACCCATCTCCTGTCCCGGGGGGCCAACCTGCGGGTATTGCAGCTGCTGCTGGGCCACGCTGACCTGGCCACCACCCAGATCTACACCCACGTGGACGCGGCGCGCCTGAAAAAGGCGCACCAGAAGGCCCATCCCCGCTCATGAACTCCTCCCCTCACCGACACCTGCAACCCCCGGGCCGCACCCTGGAGGTGATCACCAGCCACCTCAACGCCGACTTCGACGCCATGGCCTCCATGGTGGCCGCCAAAAAGCTCTATCCCGACGCCATCCTGGTCTTTCCGGGGTCCCAGGAGCCCAACCTCCGGGATTTTTTCATCCGTTCCAGCCTCTACTTCCTCGATTTTGCCCGGAGCAAGAACGTGCCCCCGGAGGAAATCAAGCGCCTCATCCTGGTGGACACCCGCCAGGCCTCTCGCATCGGCAAATTTGCCGAGGCGGCCTCCTCCGGGGAAGTGGACATCCACATATACGACCACCATCCTGACGCCGCCGACGATGTCCACGGCAGCCTGGAGGTGTTGCAGCCCCTGGGCTCCACCACCGCCATCCTGACCCGGCTCATTAAGGAACGGGGCCTGACCTTGACCCCCCAGGAAGCCACCACCATGGCCCTGGGGATCTTCGAGGACACCGGCTCCTTCACCTTCGCCTCCACCACCCCCCAAGATTTTGAGGCCGCTGCCTTTCTCTTGAGTCAGGGGGCCGACCTCAACATGGTCTCCGAGATCATCACCCGGGAGCTCACCGCCGAGCAGGTGGCCCTCCTCAACGACCTCCTGGAGCACTCCACCAACTTCCATGTGAGCGACATCGAGGTGGTCATTGCCCGGGCCACCACCCAGGAGTATGTCCCTGATTTCGCCATGGTATCTCACAAGCTCATGGACATGGAGAACATCCAGGTGCTCTTCGCCCTGGCCCAGATGGAGGACCGGGTCTTCGTGGTGGGCCGCAGCCGCCTGCCGGAGGTGGACGTGGCCGACATCCTGGCGGAGATGGGGGGTGGCGGCCACAGCCACGC
>JBEKDQ010000257.1:0-3684 GCA_050014275.1 Desulfobaccales bacterium
GGCCCTGGTCTGCTACTTTCCCCTGGATATTCCCTGGACGGTGCAGCGCTACCTGGAAAGGCTGCAGCCTCATCTGGTCATTACCCTGGAATCGGAAATCTGGCCTAATTTTCTTAACCTGGCCAGGCAGCGCGGCATTCTCCTAACCCTGGCCAACGCCAGGGTTTCCGATCAAAGCTTCAGAAGATATATTAAATATAGAAGATATACCATTGAAATAATAAACAAATACGATCTTATTGTTGCCGGGGGCCCTCTGGATTATCAACGCCTGCTGGCAATGGGCCTGGACTCGGCCAAAATGCGGCTCAGCGGCAACCTGAAGTGTGACCGCCTGTTGCAGGACCGGGATGAGGAAGAGGCCACGGTATTTCAGCGGCTGCTGCATGGCGGCAAGGCAGTTTCCGGGGGCGAGCCAATCTGGCTGGCCGCCTCCACCCATCCCGGCGAAGAGGAAATAGTGCTGGCCGCCTATAAGGAACTTCTGGGCCCCTACCCTTCTCTGCTCCTGGTCCTGGCGCCCAGACATCCTGAGCGCGCCCCGGGCTTGGGGGAAAATTTAGTAAGGGTGAGGCACGGCTTGCCTTGTCATCTCTGGAGCCGTCTGAAGGCGGGCTTAGAAGTCCGGACCCATCCAGTGGTGCTCATCGACACCATCGGCGACCTCTTTAGCCTCTATGGCGCCACGGACGTGGCTTTTGTGGGCGGCAGTCTGGTCCCCCATGGAGGCCAAAACATCCTGGAGGCTGCGGCCTGGGGCCGGGCGCCCCTTTATGGCCCCAACCTCTCCAACTTCCGTTGGGCCCAAGACATCTTGGAAGCTAATGCCGCCGGGGCCGGGATCCGGGTAGCGGACGCCGCCTCCCTGGCTGCCGCGGTGGACCAGCTCTTAAGAAACCCGGAACTCCGCCGGGATTTGGGGACCAGGGCCCAGGCGACTTTGATCCCCCATCAAGGCGCCGCCCGGCGCCAGGCGGAGCTGATCGCCGGGCTTTGGCGCCAGAAGGCCGACAGGCTGGGGCAACGAAGCAGCTAGTAGTCTGTTCCGCAATTGATTATCCATGGAAACGCTTCATGGCCTGGCGGCCACACCAAAGCGATGAAAATGCTTACCAAAAAAAAGAACCCGTAGGGCGGGAAAGCGAAGCGCATCCCGCCATTAGCAGTGTGCCGCGGGCACGGAGGCGCGCCCCACCGACATCAACCAGCATTTTCAGAGAAAATAATGATTTTTAACCTCCCTTTGGAAAAGGGGGGTAGGGGCAGCAGTGTCCGGCAACAAAATTGCAAGGAGAAGATTACACTATCTCGCAATTAAACTCTAGGCCATTGTAATTTCAGCGATATACATATTATATCTATGCAATAAATCCCCTCTCCCCTGCGAGGGGACGACACCGGGTGAGGGGTGGCTTCAGCGGCCGTTGCATACCCCCCTCACCCTGCCCTCTCCCCCCAAGGGGGAGAGGGAAATAGCTTGTAAATTCCATGAATTGATTAGATAGTGGGCATACCTAAGTTCAAACAATTCTCTACTGCCTGCCTCATAGCAAAAACACTGCTAAAAAAAGCCCCGGCCCCCCTTTTTCAAAGGGGAGTTAAAAAACCGTATTTTGAAATGTCATAGCAATTATGAAGCATCACACTAGAGATCTCATGCCCAGTTGGGCAGGCCTAAGTTGGAACAGCTCTCCACTGCCTGCCTTATGGCCAAAACCTTGCCGGACACTTCAGACTAGAGTCAGGCCATGGTTTAGCCTTGCCTGGCTGCAAATCGCCTCGCCAGAGGCTTTATATGCAGCCGGTTTTTGGCATGGTTTTGATCCGGAGGCGCCGGCGCCCCGCCGGCGCCTCCGGGACCACTACTCTTTATGCCGCGGCTGGCGGCCCTGAATTTGGGCGCCGCAGATGGCCTCCCCACCGCCTTGGGTCTGGTGCCGGGAAAATTTAGCCGACGCCCGCCCGCGGATTATGTTATAATTTTTAAGAAATTTACCGTGGCTTGGAGGTCATTACCTTGCAGGCGTTATTGGCGCTGGAAGACGGTTTGGTGTTGCGAGGGCGCTCCTTTACCGGCGAAGGAGAATCCGCCGGCGAGGTGGTATTCAACACTGCCATGACCGGATACCAGGAGATCCTCACCGACCCATCCTACAAGGGTCAGATCGTCACCATGACTTACCCCTTGATGGGCAATTACGGGATCAATCCCGAAGATGTGGAATCCCGGGGGATATTGGTGGAGGGCTTCATCGTCAAAGAGTACCACCCCTACCCTTCCAACTGGCGGGCCCGGGGGAACCTGGCCGATTATCTCCGGGCCTCGGGCAAGCTGGGGGTGGAGGGCTTCGACACCCGGGCCATCACCAAGCGCCTCCGGGAGGTGGGGGCTATGCGGGGCATCATCTCCACTCTGAACCTGGACCCCGAGTCCCTGGTGCGCCGGGCCCGGGAGCTCCCCAGCATGGATGGCCTGGACCTGGTGCCCCTGGTCACCTGTCGGCGCCCCTACTGGTGGCCGGAGTTTCCGGCAGACACCGAGGACACCGGCCTGGAGACCTTGTGGGACCAGCGTACCGGCAAGAAGGTAGTGCTCTACGATTATGGGGTTAAGTTCAATATAATCAGGAGCTTAATCGATAAGGGCCTCCAGGTGCTGGTGGTGCCGGCCACCACCCCGGCTAATCAGGTGCTGGCTCTCAAACCCGCGGGCATCATCCTCAGCAACGGCCCCGGAGACCCGGCCGCGGTCACCTACGCCATCGACAATGTGCGCCAGTGTCTGGGCGCCGTCCCCATGTTCGGCATCTGCCTGGGGCACCAACTTATGGGCCTGGCCCTGGGCGGCCGCACCTTCAAGCTCAAGTTCGGCCACCGGGGCGCCAACCAGCCGGTGAAGAGTCAGCTCTCCGGCCGGGTGGAAATAACCTCCCAGAATCACGGCTTCGCGGTGGACCTGGAGTCCATCCCGGACCCCGGGGTGGAGTCAACCCACGTCAACCTGAATGACGGCACCCTGGAGGGCTTGCGCCACCAGGGGCTCAGGGCCTTCTCGGTGCAGTACCACCCGGAGGCCTCCCCGGGGCCTCATGACGCCCATTATCTTTTTGAAGAATTCCTGCAGATGGTGAATCAGGTTTAAAAAGGGGAATTGTATATTTGACTCCCTATTCCGTCTCTACCGTAGGGGCGGCGTCTCGCCGCCCTGGGCGGGGAAACCCCGCCCCTACAGCAGATAATTGAGGGAGTCAAGTATATAATTCCCTTAAAAAGCCTGCCGGGAAGGCGCATCGCCGCGGCGCCCTTTGGACCGCCGTATTCCCCGAAGATTAAGCCATCCCCGCTTTGCTTAGGCCATGGCAGGGTGGCGCCGCGTCCGCCGCAGGAGATTTAATGCCAAACTATTTACGAAGCACAACAATAGCCACCCACAGCTTATGCCGAAACGCACCGATCTGAAAAAAATCCTGATCATCGGCTCAGGGCCTATCATCATCAGCCAGGCCTGCGAGTTCGATTATTCCGGCACCCAGGCCTGCAAGGCTCTCCGGGAGGAGGGCTATGAGGTGGTGCTCATCAATTCCAACCCCGCCACCATCATGACCGACCCCGAGATGGCGGACCGGACCTACATCGAGCCCATCACCCCGGAGATGGTCTGCCAGGTGCTCGAACGGGAGCGCC
>JBEKDQ010000258.1:0-3683 GCA_050014275.1 Desulfobaccales bacterium
CCTGGCGGAATTCTGTTACCGCTTCAACCGTCGATTCTGGGAACCGCAAATGTTCAACCGGATGCTTCATGCCTGCTTGAATTCCTCGAGCATTACATTCTCGGAGCTAAGGCAATAAGCGTTTTCAAAATTATGCCCGTAATATTCTAGTAATAATTCGCAATATGTTTTAAAAATCTCTCTCCAATAAAAACGTTCGACCTTTCCCTTCAATCCCCAAATTTCCGCCTTAGGATGAGGCTCCTCTACCTCTCCTCGGCATTCTGCGCAAATATTCGGAGCAAAGCCGTTAACAGGTATTCTTCTCCTTGTTACATATTCCCTGGCAGAACCTATCTGATGAGGAAGAAAAGTTGTAGCGAGATCGCGCTCACACTCGCACATGAGTACCTGACCGCAGTCTTTGCATCGGTATTTTCTGAAAAGCTCATAATGGTTCAAACACTCTACAGAATCATGAGTGCAAGTCATCTTCATAACCTTTTTCCTCTCGTTCCCAAGCTCCAGCTTGGGAACGCACCTTTGCCGCCAAGCTCTGCTTGGCGAGAGCCAGCTTGCCCTCAGGATGAGCCGGCTTCCAAGGAAAGCAACAGCTTTGCATTAATAAGGGTTCCCAGGCTGTAATTCATGAGCCCTTGGCTCACCCTAAACCATGAAAAGTTACTCATAGTTATGGTGCGCAGTGCGCACCCTACACAAAGATCTTTTCGGAACAGGAGCTTGGGAACGAGAAAATAATAATATTATATGCTTACCCAGGTCTATTTAATTCAGCCAATATAATTGGCCAGATCTTCCCCGCCGGACCCGGCAGGAAGTGGTCGGTGAGGGTATAGGTGAGGCGGGTGGGTTCCAGGTTGTTTTCCATGATGAGGGCGCCGGACTCCTTGGCGGTGTGAGGGAGGTAACTGGCCGGGGCCACTTCTCCGGAAGTGCCGATGACCAGGAGCAGGCCGCACCCCCGGGCCAACCCCTCGGCCTCCGCCTGGGCCGCGGCCGGGATGGCTTCGCCGAAAAAGACCACATCGGGGCGGATGAGGCCCCCGCAGCGGCAATAGAGCGGGGTGTGCTGGAAATCGAGGTTCTCCCGGGGATGCGGCGCTTTGCAGAGGTCGCAGCGGAAGCGCAGGGCGTTGCCGTGATACTCCACCACGCGCTTGCTCCCCGCGGCCTGGTGCAGATTGTCCACGTTCTGGGTGATGATACCCAGGAGAATCCCCCGGGCCTCCAGCTCCGCCAGGGCCAGATGGGCCGGATTGGGGCGGGCCCGGCTGATGAGCCCCTCCATCTCCCGGAGCATGGTCCAGACCTTGGCTGGATTGGCGCGCAAGGCCCGGATGTGGGCGTATTCTCCGGGATCGAAGCGGGACCAGAGGCCGTCCGCGCTGCGGAAGTCAGGGATGCCGGATTCCACCGAGATGCCGGCGCCGGTCAAGGCCACCGCCCTGCGCCCCTGGCGCAGCAGGGCCGCCGCCAGCTCCGGGGTGATCTCCTTCTGTTTGGCCTTCATGGCGCCCCCCATCAATAACAGTCTTTAACCCCGGTAGTGTCCGGCGAGGTTTTTGCTAATCTGCCGCATAACCTGGGCTGCCAAATCCCCACTTTTTTGATTAACTTCTGGAGTTCTCTTGCTTTTTCCCCTCTCCCCCGATGGGGGAGAGGGCAGGGTGAGGGGGAAATAATCAATCCTCGAAGCCACCCCTCACCCCGACCTCCTCCCCTCCCAGGGGAGAGGGGGTTTTGCTATTACCGGCTTCAGCCTGCGTCGGCCGCGGCTGGCTTTATTTGCCAATCCGCCGGCGCCACCATCCCCTTCCCCTAACCAAAAACTCGAATCCGGGCGTCCAGGGCCAGGAGTCCGGGCCGGCCGGGAAAAACCAGCACCGGGTTGAGGTCCACCTCCTGGATTTGGGGAAACTGCGCCATTAGCTGGGACAGGGCCGCCAGGGCCCGGCTCAGGCCTTCCAGGTCTCCGGGGGGCTGGCCCCGGAAGCCGGCCAGACCGCGGCCGATGTGGGTCTCCGCCATGAGCTCCCGGGCCTGGGCCGGGCTGATGGGGGCCAGTCTGAGGGCCGCGTCACCCAGGATCTCGGTTTCCAGACCCCCGGCCCCAAAGGCCAACACTGGCCCAAAGCACCGGTCCCGGCGGCCTCCCAGCAGCACTTCCCGGCCGCCGGCCACCTGGGCCATTACCAATACCTGCCAGGGCTCCTCCGGGGGCAGGCCCGCTTGAGCCAGTCCCGCCAGTTGCCGGTAGGCGGCCATTACCGCCTCGCCATCCTTAAGGTTTAAGAGGACGGCCCCGGCTTCGGTCTTATGCACCAGGCTGGCGGCGGCGAGTTTCAGGACCACGGGAAAACCCAGGCCGGCGGCGGCCGCGGTCGCCTCCTGCGGACTGGCGGCCACTTGCCAGGGGGCCGCCGCTATCCCCAGGGCCTCAATAATGGTGAGGGCCAGGGGAAGAGGCAGAAATCCCTGCCGGGTCTCCTTGGTCTCTTTTGTTGGTGCCAGCCACCCGGAGAGCTTCTCGGCAGCCGGCAAGGGTTGGGTCGCCACGGCAACCTCCGGGGCGCGGCAGGCCTGATCCCGGCTCAAGGCCAGGGCCCGGACCGCCTCTTCGGGGAAGTTATACACCGGCACCCCCAGGGTTTCTCGAAAAAATTCCTCTTCCGCCAGGGTGACCAACAGGGTGATGGCCAGGGGCTTGCCGGCAGACCGGGCCAACTCCACCATGCGCCGGGCCATTTCCCGGCCGGCCGGGATCTCGAAGTCGGCCAGGGGGCCATAGTGGAGCAGGACCGCGTCCACTTCCGGGTCGCGGCAGACCTGGGCCATGACCTCGGTATAGACGGTGAAGTCGAAGACGTCCCCCAGGTCGATGGGGTTGCCGGAGCTGATGACCCCGGCCCGGGAGTGCGAGCGGATAAAATCCGCCAGCGGCGCGGCCAGGGGCGGCAGGCGGAAACCATAGCGGCGGCAGGCATAGGCCCCCACCACCGCCTCACCGCCGCTGCGGGAGAAAATCACCAGGCGGTCTCCCTTAACCGGTGGCTGGCCCACCAGCTTGGCCAGGGAGAGGAACTCCGCCTGGCTTCGGAGGTGCACTATGCCGCCCTGGCGGCAGGCGGCGGCCAGCACTTCCTCATCGGTGCTGAGGGAGGCGGTGTGGGATTGGGCGATGGCCGCGGTCTCCACCCCCACGTTGGCCACCTGCAGGAAAATGGGTTTGGCGGACCGGCGGGCCGCCTGCAAGAGGCCCCGGCCATCCGCGATACCTTCGAGATAGAGATAGACCGCGGCGGTCCCCGGGTCCTCCAGGAAATAGGCCAGGGCCTCGTTTTCCGACACGTCCAGCTTGTTGCCCAGGCTCAGGAATTTGTTGACCCCCAGGCCTTCCCGGGTCATCCAGGCCATCACATGAGTGGCCACCCCGCCACTCTGGGCAATGATGGAGATCTGACCCCGCCGGGGCGGGGGCCGCAACTGGGCGAAGGGCAAGGCCAGGCCGATCTCCAGGTTCATGCAACCCAGGCCGTTGGGGCCGATGAGCCGCATCTGGTACTTTTTTAGAAGGGCCCGGACCTCCTCCTCCAGGACCCGGCCAGCCTCACTCAGTTCGGAAAACCCGGCGGCTTCCACCACCACCCGGGAGATGCCCAACTCTCCGCAGTCCTGCACCAGGG
>JBEKDQ010000259.1:0-3610 GCA_050014275.1 Desulfobaccales bacterium
ACCAGGGGAGCCGGACTGAGGCCCAGGGCGAAAGCTTTGGATGAGCCACCGGACCCTACCATAGGCGCGCCAGTCCTCGACCCTACCATTGTCGGCAGGGGAGCCAATGGGACCCGTCCCGGGGTTTGCCTTCCGGGATTGCGAATCCTGTAGGCTGCCGGTGGCGGCGCTGGGGCGGGGCTCTGGCCAGGTGTCAGACAATCAATTTTCCATTTTTAATTAAGTTTATGCCGCATCCCTGCCTATCCATCATCCTCACCCTCTTCTCCATCCGAAGTGCCACCTATCCCCCCTTCGGATTGCTTAAAAGACCCCTTCCGGGAGGTGGTCTGGCTCCAGTTGGTAAGGGTAGCTTTGGGGGAGACAGCGAGGAGCGCCCCCGCCGACATCTTCCTGGTTTACGAAAAAACAACGGGCGTAGAAGGGCTGAAATCGACCAAACGGATGAAGTGAATGGTAGGGGTAGGAGTACGGCGGCCGACAATTCCGATGGGGGGCTACCTGCCACTTCGATTGAGGGAAGCCATGAAGATGAGGAATAGGGCCTCGCCCCCCGGCTACATTTTGCTTATAAAATTTTGGGCCGGCCCCATACCAGGGGGGGTCTGCTATTCCCCCTTGGAATGAAATTTTGAAAACTCCCCCGTGGGCATCACGATAGCAGAGGGGGGGCAGGAGTCTCGTCCCTGGGTTTTGCTCTCAGGGCCGGAAAATCCTCAGAGGTGGGGCTGCGGCCATGGGCCAGTCGGCGGCGATGATGGCAAGGAAACCAGGGGTGTCAGGGCGAAGGGGGAAGCAAGGGGTCTGCTGAGTAAGTAGGCCAGGGGTCCCCAGACGCATCCGGGGCCGGGGGCACACAGGACGGACTGACCCTGCTAAACCCCTAAATATCTTGCGGAGCTATCACCAGGGTGGGCGTGAAGGTATTTCCCCGCTGTGCTTACTGAGGCGTGGCCCAGGGTGTCTTGCTATTAATTAGCGATATGTAGTATGAGAAGAGGCATAGGGGCGTGCAATGCAAGATAAGGAAGTGCTAACTTCAGAGGAAGCGGCGGCTTTCCTGGGGGTGAGCGCCTTTACCATCCGGGAATATGCCAAGCGGGGAACTATCCCAGGCCGGAAAGAAGGTAATCGATGGTTTTTCTATAAGCCCGACCTGGTGGCCTGGGTGCGGGGTAAGGAATCACCACCCCAGGAGCCTGATTATGCCAAGGCCTGGTACAACCTCGGGGTTGCCTATGCCATATCAGGCAACCGCAGCGCGGCGCTGGAAGCGGCCAAGGAGTTGCGGCGATATGATCCGCAGCAGGCGGACAAGCTTTTCGACCTCATCATGAAGCCGTGAGGCAAGAGGGCTGCATTGCCTAACGCAAGCGGCGGGATGGATGTCAAGAGCGCCTGTGATTATTTAACTTTCGCAAGACTCTCCCGGCGGCAAACCAAAATTTGCCTTCAAAATTTTTGGCTTTGGGTCCCATCATAGGGGGGGACTATTCATATGTTCCCTTGATTAAAGTCCGGAAAAAATATTTTGGGGAAAATTTACGGATGGATCATTGTCGACAGGGGGGGTCATGGGACCCATCCCGGGGTTTGCCTTCCGGGGCCGAAAATTTATAGGGCCGATTAGCTGGAGCGGAACCGGGACCTGGCAAGCGGTTGGGGAATGATGGACACCGGGCGCCGGAGCCGGACATGGGTACTGGCCAAGTAGCTGCGAGTCCCCTATCTGGAGTTACCCGAGACCCAGAGAATGCAGTCTAAATTAACTTCCGATGGAGGTGGCGACCGAATTGAACTTAGTTTTCAGGTTGGTGCCCAGGGTGGTCACCCCGCTGATGATCACCACCGCGATCAGGGCCACCAGCAGGCCATATTCCACAGCAGTGGCGCCGGATTCCTCCTCGAAGAAATTTCTGAGCTTTTCCATGGTTCTCTTTTTGCCTGATTGATTTACCGGTGCCTCTTTCGCTTTGATGGTAATATATTTCATCGGTGGGAAAAGATAAATCAGGGTTTCCCTGAAATTTGCTTCGATAAACCTGAATTTGGGAAGGGGAATGCGGTATCCCAGGACGGCCGGATTTTCGATAGGGAGACCGGGGAGATGCTGAATAAGATAGGCCGGGGTTTTGGTTTCCGGGCCGAAAATCCTTCAGGTCGGCGGCGGCGCCGGTGGCGGGACCGGGGAAGGCGGCTGATCGATGCCAGGGGTCCAGAGCCGAGGCCGTCAGGCAGGGGCAAGGCTGGGGCCTTGCCATCTACCAGGGGTCGGTCAGTAAGATGTAGGGAACGGGCAGGGTGTGGTGGTCACGCCCAGGGTTTTGCCGCTTTCCTCACGGCTTCATGATAATGTTGAAAAGTTCGTCAGCTTTCTGCGGATCATACCGCCGCAATTCCTTGACCGCTTCCAGGGCGTCGCTGCGGTTGCCTGAGTTGGCATAGGCAGCCCCGAGGTTATTCCAGGCCCAGGCAAAATCAGGCTTAAGGCGCACGGCCTCCCGGTAGGCTGCGATGGCCTCCTGGTGACGGCCCAGTTTGCTGTAAGCAAGCCCGAGGTTGTACCAGGCATCCGCGTCATCAGGCTTGAGGCGCAGTGCCTCCCGGCATGCTTCGATGGCCTTCTGGTTACGGCCCAGGTTTATGTAAGAAGCCCCGAGGGTGATCCAGGGCTCGACATCATCAGGCTTGAGGCGCAAGGCCTTCCGGCATGCTGCGATGGCGTCGGGGGAACGGCCCAGGAGTTCGTAGGCAGCCCCGAGGTTACTCCAAGCCTTGGCATAATCAGGCTTAAGGCGCACGGCCTCCCGGTAGGCTGCGATGGCCTCTTTGTGAAGGCCCAGTTTGCTGTAAGCAAGCCCGAGGTTGTACCAGGCATCCGCGTCATCAGGCTTGAGGCGCAGTGCCTCCCGATAGGCTGGGATGGCCTCGGGGTAACGGCCCAGGTGCTGGTAAGCAAACCCGAGGCCGAACCAGGCAACCTCGTTGCCCGGTTCGGCCTGTGTCCAGCGTTGGCTATGAGCCAGCAGACCCTGCCAGTCCTGCGCTTTTGCCAATGCCGACGATCGGTCTATCCAGCCCTCTTTCGGTTTCGCTTCCAGTACAGGAGCCCTCTCAGGATTGACCGCTACCGGTGTAGTATAATTAACTTTATTATTATTAAGAGCAATGCCAATGCCTATAATAATAGCGATTCCTGCTATAATACCGAAAGTCCATAATATGCGTTTTCTATCAGCACTTTTATTATCAATATCCCGCTTAACTGGAATAATATCTTTTTCGGTAGGTGCTGCTTTTGGGGGAGATTTAAACTTATGATAGGTAAAAGTTCCTCTTATTCCCTGAAAAAACATATAACCGAACATTATTCCAAAAATGACAACTTGGCGTACTGAAGTTAATGGGTCTCCTTCATAAATCTGTGAAACTTTTGCACCTATAAAATAAATAAATAAAATTACCGCACAGGCCATATTTTTTTTATAAACGCCAAAGGACAATCCAAAAATAATTCCCGCATCAAGCAAATTCCATTCATTGTACCCCAAAAGGTTTAATAAGGAAAATATTACAGTTGTCACTCCACACACAATTCCAGCTATCCATG
>JBEKDQ010000260.1:0-3600 GCA_050014275.1 Desulfobaccales bacterium
CGTTCGCCGGATGTTGGACCCCCGCAGGCATCCTTTCTGGGAGTTTTCCGAGCGCAGCCTTTTTCTGGCCCGACGCGGTTCGAAGACGGTGGGAAGGATCGCTGGCATCATAGACCGCCATTATAACGAGTTCCACGGCGAAAAAATGGGCATTTGGGGATTTTTTGAATGTATTGACGATCCGGAGGCGGCGGCGGCCCTTTTTTCTGCCGCGGAAACCTGGGTGCGGCAGAAGGGCATGACCTTCATAAGAGGCCCGCTCAACCCCTCTCCCAATTACGAGGCGGGGTTGCTCATTGAGGGATTCGATTATCCGCCGGTGTTGGGGATGACGTATAACCCGCCTTACTACCCGAGGCTGGTTGAATCGTGCGGTTTTATCAAAGAGAAGGACCTGTTGGCTTATCTGATAAAAGCCCCTTTCCAGGTTCCTGAGTGGATGGATCAACTGGCTGAACGGCTCGCGCATAAAAAGGGGGTTCGCATCAGGCCCTTCCGTCCCCAGGATCAGGACTCCGAGTTCCTGCTGATCAAGGAGATTTACAACGACTCCTGGTCGGATAACTGGGGTTTCGTCCCCATTAGTGATAATGAAATACGGGATATGCAAAAAGACATGATGAAATTCGCGGATCCGGACCTGGCTTTCTTCATCTATTATGAGCAGGAACCTGTCGCAGTCTGCGTGGTCTTGCCCGACCTTAACCCTTTGCTCAAGCGGCTCAACGGGCGGGTCGGTCTGCTGGGTTTGCTGAAGCTGCTCATGTATCGGGGAGAGATCAAGGGATTGCGGGGTTTGATCTTCGGAGTCAAGGAGCAGTACCGGCAACTGGGATTCCCCATGTTAGCCACCCACCACCTCAATGAACTTGTGAGGGAAAAAGGGAAATATCATTATATGGAGATGGGCTGGTGCCTGGAGGATAACGAGTCGATCAACTTTTTGATAGAGGAAGCCGGGGTCAAAACCCACAAGAGATATCGCCTATACAGAAAGTCTTCATAGTTCAAGAGTTAAATGCTTGGGCGTTGACGCGGAGGTCTGGACCTAGTGGCTGAGCAGCAAGCCCCCATTATCGCTTTCGTCTGGAGGCCTGAGGAGATCATCCCACCGGTGACTCAAATGGCGTCTAGAACCGGTAGCCGGGCTATCTTTGATGTTTCCACGATGGGGGTGGAAGCGCTGCGTCCTTTCTTACGAAAGGCTGATCCTGCCCGCCAGGTGAGGGATATTAAGATTGCTGCTGCTACCTTGATGGATACTTCTTTGGGATCATGGTTGCAGGAAACCGGGGTCCAAGATATTTGGGTAGAATGCCACCCCCAGTTTTTCCGAGGAGATCCTGCCACCGTTCTGGAGAGATTGAGGGAATTGTCGGAAGACTACCGCTGCTTCCCTATCATCGGGGACTTAAATCTCCTGGCCGCGGTTTTACAGGATAATTTAGGAATCGGGCGCATCGTCCTGAAAGGCTGCGAGGCCTCTGGATTCGTCAGCGGTGAGACGACCCTGGCGCTCTATGCGGCGATCAAGGAAATGCGACACACTGCCTCGAATTCCCTGGACATCCTGATCTGGGGAAGCGTAGCCACTCCTGAGGCGGCTTCGGCCTTCCTGGCCACCGGGGCCGCCGGGATCGTCTTCGAGAGCGTCCATTGGCTGACCGACCTGGTTGCCATTGACGATCGGCAACGCCAGCGCCTCTCCAGACTTCACCCGGATTCCACCGACCTGGTTGGCCTGGACCTGCAGGTTCCTTGTCGCCTGTTCAACAAAGGCAACTCTCAGGCATTCAAGGAGATCAAGACATTCGAGAACTTGCAGTGCGGCGCAGAGATCACGGAGGAAAGCCGCCGTGCCTTCGTAAGCCGGGTACAGGCCAGGGCCCTCCACCCTCTGGCGAGCCATTTCAGCCAGGATGAGGTCATCCCCCTCGGGGTGGAGGCTACCTTTGCGGCGTCGTTTGTGGAGCGTTTTGGGGCCGGAACCGAAGGGGCCGTAAAAGCCTTCCTGGACGAGATTCGCCATGCCTGCCGCTTGGCTGAAATGAAAAAGGATGGCTGGTTGGACAGCCCGGTAGCCAAAGAGATGGGAACTCTCTACCCCTTTATCCAGGGAGCCATGTCCTGGATTACCGAGGTCCCGGAGTTTGCCTCAATGGTTGCCGATGCCGGGGGCCTGCCCACCATCGCCCTTGGCCTGATGGACGAGGCGGCCCTGGACCGGAGGCTGGGAGGCCTGCCGGAGATCATGGGGGGGCGCCCGTATGCCGTAAATGTCGTGTCTTTGGCAGAAAACCCTTGCCGTCAGATGCATCTGGCCTGGATAAAGCAACACCGCCCCCGTTTTGTGGTGCTCGCCGGAGGCAATCTCTCCTTCTTAAAAGAATTGCTGGAATGCGGCCTTGAGGTCATGTATATCGCGCCGGATGAGGCCCTGATGCGGCTCGCCCTTGAAGCCGGCGTCCGGTACGTGATCTGCGAGGGGTATGAGGCCGGCGGCCACGTGGCGCCTCATAGCACCCTCACCCTGGCTCAAATGGTGGTGAATCTGAAACGGCGCCACCCATCTCTGTGCCGAAACTGTCGCGTGATCCTGGCAGGAGGCATCTTCAATCGGGAGACCGCCTTTATAGCCGCCTTGCTCGGGGCGGACGCCATCCAGATGGGCACTGCCTATCTGGCTACCCTGGAGATTGTGAAAACCCGCGCCTTGACGGCGCTCTATCAGCAGATGATCCTAGAATCGTCCCCCGGGGAAACCGTCGTCTCAGGCCAGGACACCGGACTTCGGGTGCGATCCCTGAGGACCCCGAGAATGGCGGCTATCTTATCCCTGGAGAGGGAGTTTGCCGCGGGCCGCCAGGACGAGGCCGCCTTTCGGACGAAAATGGAGGAGATGACGGCGGGGAGCCTTTTCGCCGCGGCCCGGGGTCTGGACCGTCCAGGCGGGGCCCCTCTTACGGAGCAGGCCTGCCGTGAACGCGGGCAATTCATGAGTGGGGCCTGCGCCGGCCTCATCCATAAGGTCCAGAAGCTGCAGTCCTTTCATCGCGAGCTGGCCGCGGGCCCGCTTAGGCTGCATCAGCCCTTTGCGGGGGCGCCCGACTCAATCTCGCCATCTCCACCCGGCCCCGGGCTTGCCAGAGAGACCCCCTCCTTCGGGATTGGCCATGGATTGCAAAGGGTTACCCCCCAGAGACACACGCCTGACCGGGTGGCCATCACGGGGATGAGCCTCTTAAATGCCCTGGGGAAGAGCCCGGAGGAGATCTGGGCGGCAAGCCTGGCCATGAAAAGCGGGATTACCCCGGTTCCACCTTCCCGGTGGGATCACGAGCTTTTTTATGATCCGCGCCCGTACCTTCCCGACAAGACCTACTGCAAGGTGGGCGCCTTCCTGGACTTTCAGATCTCCCGTACTGAACTCGGGATCCCCCCCCATGATTTCCGGACCATGACCGAGGCCACCAGGATCACCATGTGGCTAGCGGACCAGGCCATCCGGACATCCGGCCTCCTTTCGTCAGACATCCCCCGGGAGCGCATCGGGGTCCTCATCTCCCAGAATTCGGGAGTGGCGGCGGGTACACTCACCGG
>JBEKDQ010000261.1:0-3596 GCA_050014275.1 Desulfobaccales bacterium
CCGTCAGTCAGGGCCAAGCTTACCAACTCTTTTCTCTGAGACATGGGCGTCACCTGTTTCCACGGCATAACCAGCCTCCTGCCAGAAGTGGTTATGCCATTTTAAACTGTTACCCATGTCTCCGAACGGTTGTTACCTATGTCCCCGGTCTATACACCCCCAAGCGGGGAGAGGGCAATAGCTTGTAAATTCCATGAATTGCTCAGATAGGGGGCATATCTAAGTTCAAACAAATCCCTACTGCCTGCCTCATGGCAAAAACCTTGCCGGACACTACTGGGATTTAACCCCTTTCATGCTCCCGTTAATAACTGACTACAGAGGCCAGAGACCTATGCCACCAAGTCCGGGTAGCATAGACGTCCCGCCTGTGTACTCAATTCAGGGGTGCGAAACCTGACTTCAAAGTTGAACGGCAGGAAGACTTTGACCACTCATACCTGAATCAGCTCTTCTAACCGGGGCTACGACCTGGTGTCATGTTTCAGAAATACCTTTAAAAATATCTAATGTTATGGTAGCCGCAGGCTTTAGCCTGCGCTAATTTTAACAAGGAATTTCGCAAGCTTAAGCTTGCGGCTGCATTAAAGGCCAAAAAATGAAGAACATTTTTTATCAAAGGAAAATCTGAGACATGACGCTGGAGCGCCGGGGTTATCCCTGGATGAAGCGCCCGCGGGATTGAAGCAGACTGGCGAGTGCCGCTAAGGCTTATCGCTTGACTCAGTAAAGGAGATATTGGGCGCGCCGGCGGCGGAAGTCTGCCAACCCAGGCTGCCAGCGGCGCTGAATCTCCTGGGGATCATCGCCGCACTTGAGGGCCTGGAGGACCTGGCGGGAACCCACCATGGACAGAGTCTCGGACAACTGAAACTTCCCCGGATAAATGCGGTACAGGGCGGAAGCGATCTCCACGCCCAGGGCCGGCGCATCCAGGGCCTGCCGATCCACCAGGCGCAGCCGCACCCCCTGGCATCTCTGCCCCCGGTAGGGACTGTCATGGGGCACGAAGGCCACGGGCTCGAAGGCAATCCCCGGAAGCTGCCGCCCATTTAGATAGCGGGCCAACTGGTCGCCGGCAATCCAGGGGGCGCCGATGACTTCGAAGGGGGTGTCGGTGCCCCGGCCGACGCTGACGTTGGCAGACTCCACCAGGCCCACCCCGGAGTAAAGGATCGCCTGGGTCAGAGAGCGCAGATTGGGCGAAGGATTGACCCAGGGCAGGCCTGTTTCGTTGAACCAGTCCTCCCGGCGATATCCCTGCATGGGCACCACGTGCAATTTGGCGCCGATGCCCCGCTCCTGGTTAAAGAACTGGGCCAACTCCCCGCAGGTCATGCCGTAACGCACCGGCAAAGAGCAATAGCCGATGAAGGAGCACAAGCCGGGATCCAGCAGGGGACCTTGCATTACCGCGGCGCTGATGGGGTCGGGCCGGTCCAGTACATAGAAGTCCAGACCGGCGGCCGCGGCAGCCTCCATGGCATAGGCCATGGTGGTGATGTAGGTATAATAGCGGGCCCCCACGTCCTGGATATCGTAGACCAGGGCGTCAAGGCCGCGCAGCATCTGGGCGGTGGGGCGTTTGACCTCGCCGTACAGGCTATAGACGGGCAGGCCGCTGGCCGGGTCCCGGCCGGAGGGGACCCGCTCGTCCAACGAGCCGGACAGGCCGTGCTCGGGGCTGAAAATCGCCCGCACCCGGACGCCGGGGGCCTGAAGCAAACGGCTCAGGGTGGAGCGCCCGGCGCCATCGACCCCGGTGTGATTGGTGATCACCCCGACGCTCTTGCCCACCAGGGGAGCGAAACCGGAGGCCGCCAGGACCTCGACCCCCGGCCGCACCCGGTCCGGTCCGTCCGCCTGGCCATAGCCGCTCATCCTCGTGCCATCCAGGGCTGCCGCTCTCTCCGGGAGGCCCATGGGCACCGCCGCGGCCACCACCGCGGCAATCTTGGCCCGCAGGGCCCTGACATCTCCTTTGCCGCCGGGATGCAGGCGGTTGGTAAGGATGATCAGGTAGGTCCGGGAGCGGGGATCGACCCAGATGGAGGTGCCGGTATAGCCGGTGTGCCCAAAGGAACCGGCAGGAAAGTGGGCGTTAAAGATCCTGCTATAAGGGGAGCGGATATCCCAGCCGAGACCGCGCTGGGTGGAATTTCCCGGGAGGGACTGGGGCTGGCGCATGGCCGCCACCGCCTCCTTGCTGAGAATCCGGTGGCCCCGGCTCTGGCCGCCGTCCAGGAGCATCTGTACGAAGACGGCCAGGTCGTCGGCGGTGGAGAAGACCCCGGCATCCCCGGCCACCCCGCCCATCTGATAAGCGGTGGGGTCTTGCACTTCGCCCCAGCGCAGGCAGCCGGATTGCACGTCGCAGGGGGCAATCCGCTCTTGCAGGCCCTGCCGCGGCCGGAAGGAGGTGTCCCTTAGCCCCAGGGGCCCAAAGATCTTTTGGGCGCAGTATACATTCAGCGGCTGCCCCGAGACCCGGTGCACTACCTCCCCCAGGGTGATAAAGTTGATGTCGCTGTAAAGGAACCCGGTGCCCGGCGGCCGGATGGGCCGGTCGGCGGCAATGACCGCCAGCGCCCCTTCATAACCCGACCAGCGGTAGTGGGAATTCACATCGGGCCGCAAACCGGAGGTGTGGGTCAGGAGTTGCCGGATGGTGATGCAGCCCTTGCCATTGGCGGCGAATTCCGGCCAATACCTGGCTACCGGGTCATCGAGGCGCAGGCGGCCGGCGTCGGCCAACTGCATGATGGCCGTGGTGGTGGCCACCACCTTGGTAAGAGAGGCGATATCGAAGATGGTGTCCGTGGTCATGGGCAGAGGCCGCGGCTCCAGGGCGCGGAGGCCGAAGGCACGGCGGTAGACGATCCGGCCCTGGTGGCCCACCAGGACCACGGCCCCGGGGAGGTGCCCGGCGGCGATCTCTTGCCTGACCGCGGGTTCAATGCGGGCGAAGCGCGCCGCATCCACCTCTGGGGACACGGGGGCCGGGGCGGGCGGCGGCGCCGGGGCCGCCAGCGGCAGCGGCGCCCTCCAGGCGGTGAGTGGCGTCACCGAAGCGCATCCGGCCAGCCAGGCGAGGCTGGCGGCTACGGCGATAGCGGTAATCAAGGAGAGGGGAGATTTACCGGAAAACATCGCACCTACCTTTACCTTGTCTTTAATTGAGTTTTGATTATACCCTATTTCATGGATTTTGAACCAATTCCCTCTGGAAAAACTTAAGATGCCAATTTCGCACCAGGTATTAATAGGAGCAGCCGTTCATGGGCCTTTAGCCCACCCATAAATTATGAGAAGACCCGTGGGGCGGGCGTCTCGCCCGCCACTCAGTCCGCACAGGCGAGATGCCTGTGCCACTAATTCTTCCCAACTTTTTCAAGGCAGTCATTCATGGGCCTTCGGCCCACCCGTAAATCATGAAAATGTCGCGCCGTCGCCCCCGGCGGCGCGGGAACCGGCTGCCAGAGGGTGGATATTCCGCATACTCAGAAAATTTACAAGGCAGTCATTCATGGGCCTTCGGCCCACCCATAAATTATGAAAAGACCGGTGGGGCGGGCATCTCGCCCGCCGCTCAGTCC
>JBEKDQ010000262.1:0-3587 GCA_050014275.1 Desulfobaccales bacterium
CACCCCCAAAAGGCGAAAATCTCCCTGGGGCGCCTGCCGGGCAATGACCTGGCCCCGGTCCATGTGGAAGAGAAATTCCACCAGTTCCTCATAATGGCTCAGATCGGTGAGATCCCGGGAAGCGAACTTTGATTTAAAGGCGGTGCGGCGGTCCCGGTCCAGGTGCGGCAGGATCTTTTCCAGGCTTTCCCGGGCGCTGCGGCGTTTGCCGTTACCCCAGGGATGCAGCAGATCGAACTGAAAGATCTCTTCCTGGTATGAGAGGGGCCGGTTGAAGGCCACCAGGCTGAAGCTGGGAAGGTGATTGTATTCGGCAAAATTCTTCTCGAAAGACGGCAGAAGTTCCCGAGGCTCCACCAGGGGATAGGCGGCGTCGTAGGGCTCCAGCAGGCCTTTCTTAATGTGGACGTATTCCAGAAATTCCTTGAGGAGATAACGCTCCCGGATGGTCGCCTGGCCCAGTTTGACATCTGCCAGGGAGCAGCCGTTCAGCCTCACCTCGGCAAAGAATTTCTCCCGCGGCATCAATCCGCCACCACCTTGAGGTGCAGACGCCGGGAGCGAGGCCCATCGAATTCACATAGATAGATGCCTTGCCAGGTTCCCAGCACCAGGCGGCCGCTGCTGACCATCAAGGTGAGCTGCGGCCCCAGCAGGGAAGCCTTGATATGGGCCGGGGAATTGCCTTCCAGGTGGCGATAAGGCTCCTGATCGCTGATGATCTTGTTGAGTACCATCAGAATATCAGACTTAACGCTGGGGTCGGCGTTTTCATTAATGGTCAGAGCCGCGGTGGTGTGGGGCACGAAGAGGTGGCAGAAACCTTCGCGGACGCCGCTCTCCAGGACGGCAGCCTGGATTTCCCGGGTCAGGTCCAGAAATTCGTTGCGGCTGCTGGTGTGCAGCGTCAGGGTTTGCAACATGCTACCTCCGAATGAGCCGGGAGTTTCCGGGCAAGGTCAGCAATCCGCTGGGGGCGGGGGCCTTACGGGTTTTTCGGAAGTCCTCCAGGGCCAACATGAGGGCCACTGCTGCCAGTCCTGTCAAGAAGGGGTTTTCCCTGGCCAGGATGCCACCTTGGGGGTTGGCCAGACCATCGGCGGCGGCCCTGGCGATCCGGGCCATCTCCGGGCGCTGGCTCAGGTCCAGGTAATAGGCCGTGGCCAGCAGCCGGCGGCGCCAGCGCCCCCGGCTTTCCGGGGGATAAAGGGCCAGGGCGGCCTCTTGCACCAGGGCGTCGGCGCGCCCCCGCTTCTGATGATCCGCAAGGACCAGGGGACTTTCCAGAATCTCTTGAAGCTTACGGAACCAGGGTTCAATCTCCTGCGAACCTGGTAACCAGTAATTAAAGATGGGCTCCTCGGCTAATTGCCGGGATTGCTCCAACAGGCGGTTCCGTTCGCCGGGGTCCAAGGCCGGCAGGGTTTGCTCCAGATCCGGGGCCTCATCCGGACGGCCCCAGTATTTCCAGATACGCTCCCGGAGAGTTGGATAACTGCCGGCGGCGGCCCCGCCCCGGCCTTGCTGGGCGTAGGCCTCTTCCAGGAGGCGCACCGCGTATGGTCCGGGCACCTGGAACCATTCCGTCAGGCCCTGCTCTCGGTAGAGGTCCCAAAACTCTTTTTGTTGCTTGCTATTCAGCGAGAGAAGCTGGCATTTCTTGAATCCCGCGGCATCGTTAATCAAGGCCATCAGGAAGGTGCCCCCCAGGATTTCCCTGGGGGCCTCCAGGACGACGATGCTGTCGCCGTTTCCCAAGATGGGGGAAACCCGGGCCTGGGTTGCGGGGGGATGCTCCTCCCCGATAACCGGCTCTTCCCTGGGCAGCACCTCCCGAGGTACGGGAACTCCCCGGGTCCTGAGGAGGTGCAGCGCCCGTTTCAAAGCCTTGCGCCTGGAAGGGTCCGGGCTTCTCCCGAACATCTCAGCCAGGAGGCCCGGAATCGCCGGGTTGCGGATATTTCCCAAGGCCGCCATCAGGTGCAGGTCCCACAGCAGATCTTGCGGCGAGTCGGCAACCAGGCCCTTGAGGCTTTCCAGGTCCGCACCCTGCTGGCAAGCCGCGATCACCGCCTCTAGCTGGGATTGCAGGGCGGTTGCCGCCGCGGGCGGCAATGGGGCCAAGGTCCAGCCCAGGTGGGATCGGGCCTTTTTCGCCCCTGCCATCACGGCCTCTCGAGGGAGGCTGACTCGATGGCCACTGCGTCCTTTCGGCCCGTCTCCTTTAGATAGACGTTGACCCGTTGACCGGAGGGAAGCCTTATGGTTTGGCCCACGAAGTCCGCCTGGATGGGCAATTCCCGCCCGCCCCGGTCAATAAGCACCGCCAGTTCGATGCGCCGCGGCCGGCCGTAGTCGATGAGGGCGTCCAAGGCGGCCCGTACGGTGCGGCCGGTGAACAGGACATCGTCCACCAACACCACCTCCTGGTCATCAATGGAGCCGGGCAGCTCCGTCTTGCCCACCAGTGGTTTATGGCTCAATTGGGTCCAGTCGTCCCGGTAGAGGGTGATGTCCAGGACCCCCACCCGCACGGGCTTCCCGGTGCGCTGGCTGATGCCGGCGGCCAGGCGCTGCGCCAGATACGCCCCGCCGGTGCGGATCCCCACCAGGAGCAGGCAGTCCGTATTCCGGTGTTGCCCCATGATCTCGTCGGTGAGTCGCTCCAGGGTTTGTTTCAACTCGGCTGCGGTCATGCCGGAGGTCTTCTTGGAAGCCATATCAGGCAGATCCTTGTTTTCTTTAATTATTTGTCAAGTCAGATGGGTTGGCCCGCCAGTTTTCAGGCGGGTTTGGCCATTTTCATTTTTTAGTTAAGCGAGGCAGAAGCCCCGGGGCTCTCAGATTCAGATGGGACCTAAAAAAACCAGGCCTGAAGATAATCCCATGGCCCCAAGCAGCGACACAGGCCTCCGGCCTGTGCATCAAATTTTTTTTTAATTTAACACGCACGCCCCGGAAAGACAAGCGGGATCAGGATTTCCCCAGTGCTCCGGGAAAATGCCTGTGGTCCATGGATTGGCTGATCGAGCGCTTGATCCAAATGGAGGCCAGGGTTCTCTTAACGCCCGCAGGTGGTACGTACATGTGGCTTCCGCTTTTCCCCTGGCTCACCATTACCGGGCGGTGCCGGCCTGGGGTCCTTAGCTCCATCGCAGTGAGGTATCCAGAGACTGAGGAGCAGGTATGCCAAAATTTTTGGAAAAATTACCTCTTTCAGCGAAATTTGTGCTATCCTGCCTACCACAAAACAACTTGGCTAAAAAAGAGGAAATGTGCCGGGGTTAATCGGTGAAAAAGGTCCGAAAAACCGTTAGTGTCCGGCAACAAAATTGCAAGGAGAAGATCACATTATCTCGCAATTAAACTCTAAATCATTGTAATTTCAGCGATATCAACATATTATGCCGATGCAACTAAATCCCCTCTCCCCTGCGAGGGGACGACACCGGGTGAGGGGTGGCTTCGTCGGCCGTTGCATACCCCCCTCACCCTGCCCTCTCCCCCCTGTTTGGACCGGGGAGATGGGTAACAACCGTTCGGGGACATAGGTAACACATTTTTGGTTCGACAAAGGGTCCGAGTAA
>JBEKDQ010000263.1:0-3582 GCA_050014275.1 Desulfobaccales bacterium
GAGGCCATCCACTCCAACCTGGCCCTGGCCGAGCTGATGCAAGAGGCCCTGGAGGAGGGCGGGGCGCCCCAGGCCGCGGTGCAGGTCATTCCCAGCATCGCCCGGGAGGCCACCCTGGAACTCCTGAAGCAGGATGAGCTGGTGGACCTCATCATCCCCCGGGGGGGCGAGGGTCTGATCCGCTTTGTGGCGGAGCACTCCCGCATCCCGGTGTTGAAGCACTACAAAGGGGTCTGCCACATCTTCGTGGATGCGGGCGCCGATCTGGAGATGGCCGAAACCGTCTGCTTCAACGCCAAGGTGCAGCGCCCCGGGGTTTGCAACGCCATGGAGGCCATGCTGGTGCACGAGGAGGCGGCGCCGGCCTTCCTCCCCCGGATGCTGGCCCACTTCCGGGAGGCCGGGGTGGAACTCCGGGGCTGCCCCCGCACCCGGGAGTTCGACCCAAAGGTGGCGCCGGCCGTCGAGTCGGACTGGGGCTTCGAATTCCTGGACCTGATCCTGGCGGTCAAGGTGGTGCCGGACCTGGACGGGGCCCTGGACCACATCGCCCGCTATGGCTCCAACCACACCGAGGCCATCATTACCCGGGATTATCACCGGTCCCAGCGCTTTTTAAAGGAGGTGGACTCCTCAGTGGTCCTGGTGAACGCCTCCACCCGCTTCAATGACGGCGGCGAGTTGGGTCTGGGGGCGGAGATCGGCATCAACACCTCCAAGCTGCATGCCTTCGGGCCCATGGGCCTGGAGGAGCTCACCACCACCAAGTTCGTCGTTTATGGAGACGGCCAGATCAGAAGCTGAGGCCCGGCGCCGCCTGGGCCTCTTCGGGGGGACCTTCAACCCCATCCATTTCGGCCACCTGCGGGCTGCGGAAGAGGTCTGCGAGGCCTTGTCGTTGAGCCGCCTCTGGTTCATTCCTGCCGCTCAGCCGCCTCATAAGGCCACCGGGGAGCTTACCCCCTTCGAAGTGCGCCTGGCCATGACCCGGCTGGCGGTGGGGGACCATGCGCTCCTGGAGGTCTCCGACATCGAGGGGCGCCGCCCCGGCAAGTCATATTCCATCGAAACCCTGCGGTTGCTCCGGGAGCAGTTCGGCCCCGACTGGGAGCTTTACTTTATCCTCGGGTTGGACGCCATGCTGGAGATCCCTAGCTGGAAGGACTATGGCCAGATCTTTAATCTGTGCCACTTTGTAGTGCTGGACCGGCCGGGATATGACCGCGCCCGCCTGGAGGAGATCCTCACCCTGGAAGTCCATCCGCAATTTCAGCCCCTGGCGGGTGGCCGCGGTTTCCGGCATCCTTCCGGGCATCAGGTGCTCTGGCAGGAGACCACCCTGATGGATATCTCCGCCACCGGCATCCGCCGCCTGGCCCGCCAGGGGCTCTCCATCCGCTACCTCTTGCCGGAGCCGGTGCGAAACTATATAATAAATAACAGACTATACCGATAAGGAGATGCTTACACGGCCCCTTCAGCCCCTCCCACCCCGGATGCCCTGACGGAGCTGGCTCTTAAAACCTTGGCGGATTACCAGGCCCTGGATCCAGTGCTCCTGGAAGTGAAAGAGCACTGCTCCTTCGCGGATTATTTCATCATCTGCTCCGGGGGTTCCAGGCGCCAGGTGCTGGCTCTGGCGGAGCACCTGGAAGAAGCACTGGCCAAGGCCGGGGTCAAGCCCCTGGGGGTGGAGGGGGTTAAGGAAGGACTCTGGGTTTTACTCGATTATAACACCATGGTGGTTCACATCTTTTTCCATGAACTCCGGGAATTCTATGATTTGGAAGGTCTCTGGGCCGAGGCTCCCAAGACCAGCCCGGCGCCGCCGCCTCATGCCACCAGCTCCTCCGCCGCACCGGCGCAGAACCCGGAATCCGGGTCGGAATCCTCCAGCCATGAATAAATTGCGGTCATCCTTCAGGAGAACGGGGCTCATTTGCTTCCTGGCAGCCTGCCTGCTTTTAGTGCAAACCCACTCTTCCATGGCGCTGTTCGATGAATTTAAGAGTCTAACCGTCGAGAGAGAGAAGCAGATAGGCGAAGAGTTTCTCTTGGAGTTGCAACAAGAGACCACCCTCATAGAAGACCCCTTCCTCACCTCATATATCAATCATTTGGGACAAAAACTGGTAGCCCAAATGGGGCCCCAGCCCTTTAAGTATAAGTTTTACATCGTCAAAGATCCGGTCATGAACGCCTTTGCGGTGCCGGGCGGCTATGTCTTTCTCTATACCGGCATGATTCTGATGGCCGAGCGGGAGGAGGAGCTGGCCGGGGTCATGGCCCATGAGGTTTCCCATATCTATTGCCGGCACATGGCCCAGATGGTGGATAAATCCAAGATGATCACGGTGGCTTCCTTACTCGGCGCCCT
This sequence comes from Desulfobaccales bacterium, assembly GCA_050014275.1. Classification (GTDB taxonomy): domain Bacteria; phylum Desulfobacterota; class Desulfobaccia; order Desulfobaccales; family 0-14-0-80-60-11; genus JAPLJC01. The sequence goes on from JBEKDQ010000263.1 coordinate 2,378, forward strand.
GGCTTCGGTGTTCGTGGGCGGCGCCATGGCTCAGCCTCTGATCGTGGGCGCCTTGGGCGGGGGGGAAGCCGCCATGCTGTCCTACAGCCGGGATTTTGAAGGTCAGGCGGACACCATGGGGTTCAAGTGGTTGCTCAAAGCCGGCTATAACCCCGAGGGCATGGTGAGCATGTTCAAAAAGATGAATAAACAGCGATGGTTCGAGGGCGGCAAGGTTCCCCTTTATCTGCGCACCCATCCTTACACCGACGACCGCATCGTGGTACTCACGAATAAACTGGAGATCCATCAAAAGGAGCTGCCGCCTTATGGAAACCATCCCGACTTCCAATACTTCACCATCAAGTTGAACTCCATCTGCGGCAACCCCCATCAACTTTTGCGGGCCATGACCCAAGACGGCATCCGGGAGCCGCAAAATCCGGTCTTCGCTTATGGCCGGGCCCTGGCCCTGGCCAAGCTGGAGCAGCCTGTCGAAGCCGCCGCCGCCTTTCAGCAGGCCCTGAAACTGGACCCGGGGAATTTAATAATTCAGCGAGAACTGGCCCTCTTTTATTTTGACCAGAACCGCTACCAGGAGGCCAGCCAGCTATTGGAAGAGCTGACGCGCCGGGCCCCCCAGGACGAGGTCACCCTCTATTATCTGGGAAGGATTTGCCAGGAGCGCAAGCAGACCGATCAGGCCTTACCCCTTTTTGAGAAGGTCTACCGGCTGAATCCCACTTATGGCGAGGTCTATTACAACCTGGGCACCCTCTATGGGGAGAAGGGGCAGTTGGGCCCGGCCCACTATTATCTGGGCCTTTACAGCCTCAGGTCCAAGGCCTTGCCCACCGCGCTGTTCCATTTTCAATTGGCGTTAAAAAACTTGTCCCCCGCGGATGAGCGCTATGCCGAGGCCCAGGAGCAGATCACCCGCCTGAAAAAGATGAAGGTCAAGGGAAGTAGTTCCATTTCAGGTTTGCGTTAAAAAAATCTGTCCCCCGCGGATGGGCGCGATGCCGAGGCCCGGGAACAGGTTACCCGCCTGGAAGACACGAAGATCAGGGAGCCTAACTGGGTTTCGAGTTTTGAGTTCTTACCCAAGTTCTACAGTCAGTTTTTTAAAATATAGTGATATCAAATAGTTGTATGGACGCGATTGTCTTTCGGCACCACATTTTCCAGGTGTCTGACCGGGGGTGGGAGGCTGACCCCCACGGCCT
>JBEKDQ010000264.1:0-3582 GCA_050014275.1 Desulfobaccales bacterium
AGACAATTGAAAGGATGGCCCTCGTCCACCGGGTTGTAATCGATCCTCCCATAGACGAATCTCGAACTGGCGAAGACCAACCGGGCCTTGGCGCCAACCTGGCGGCAGGCCTCCAGCATCTGCAGGTGCCCTTTGCAGTTGATATCCAGGTCCAGAAACGGGTCGATGTTGCTGTCCACATAGCTCACCTGTCCGGCCAGGTTGAAGAGGTAATCGGTTTCCGCCACCAGGCTTTGGCCCAACGACGGATCCCGGATATCGCCCTGGACGAATTTGATGGCATCGAAAATCCCGTGAAGATTAAAGAGATTTCCCCCATAAGCCGGCAACATCGCATCGAGGATGGTAACCCGGGCCCCATGTTGCACCGCCAGGTGGGCGATGGTGCTGCCAATCATGCCTGCGCCCCCAGTAATCAGGACGCGGGCGCCCTCCAGAGAAGAGAGATTGCGGATAACCCACCTCCACCGCCATCTGGCCCAGGGATGCGCTCCTGCAGTTACCTGGAGATCGCGGTGTTTGCCTCTCATCCTATCAAAACTTGGAAATTTGTGCTATCTTGGCTCTTATAAGACAATTTGTCCCCCAAAAAACCTTTCCGGGATTAAACTCGGCGAATCAGGTCCTCAAAAACTTTTCTGTCCGCGAGTGAAGCGGCTGCCGCATATTCTCGGATGAAGATGTTACTTTGTTAAAAAAGCAAGGATAACGCCATTTCCCTTTGTTTGTTAAGATAGACAGATTATTTGCCGGTTATGGGAAAGCTTAGCTGCTTCAAGGCCTACGACGTTCGCGGGCGGGTCCCGGAGGAACTCGATGAAGATCTGGCCTACCGGATCGGCCGGGCCTACGCCGCCTTCCTACACCCATCCCGAGTGGCCCTGGGCCGGGACGGGCGCGCCTCCAGCCTGTCTCTGGCCCGGGCCCTGAGCGCCGGGCTCAGCGACCGCGGGGTGGAAATTCGGGACCTGGGATTGTGCGGCACCGAGCAGGTTTATTTCTACACCGCCCACCTGGAACTGGACGGCGGCCTCATGATCACCGCCAGCCACAACCCCCCGGACTATAACGGCATGAAGTTTGTTCGGGAGCAAGCCCGCCCCCTGAGCGGCGACTCCGGCCTCAGGGACCTGGAGGCCCTGGCCGCAGCCGGCAAATTCCCGCCATGGCCCCCTCGAACCCGGGGCGCCCTGGTGCCCACCGAGGCCTTCCAGGATTACGTCGCCCACCTGCTCAGCTACGTGGACCTGGCCCTCCTTAGGCCCCTCACGGTGGTGGTCAATGCCGGCAACGGCTGCGCCGGTCCGGTGCTGGACCGGCTGGAGAAACACCTGCCCTGCAGATTCATCAAAATCAACCACGAGCCGGACCCCAGCTTTCCCCACGGGGTCCCCAATCCGCTTTTGCCGGAGAACCGCCAGGCCACCAGCGCCGCGGTGCGCCTGCATCGAGCCGATCTGGGGCTGGCCTGGGACGGCGACTTCGACCGCTGTTTTTTCTTCGATGACCAGGGGGACTTTATCGAGAGCTACTATATCGTGGGCTTCCTGGCCCAAACCCTCCTGGCCCGCCACCCCGGGGCCGCGGTAATTCACGACCCCAGGCTCACCTGGAACACCGAGGAGCAGGTCTTGGCCGCCGGCGGACGACCCATCCAGAGCAAGACCGGTCATGCCTTCATCAAGGAGCGCATGCGCCTGGAGAACGCCTTATACGGCGGGGAGATGTCTGGGCACCACTATTTCCGGGATTTCGCCTACTGCGACAGCGGCATGATCCCCTGGCTGCTGGTGCTGGAGTGCTTGAGCCGCAGTGGCCGGCCTTTGTCGGCCCTGGTGGCGGAGCGCCTGGCCCGCTTCCCGGTGAGCGGCGAGATCAACCGCCGTTCCCCGGACCCGGAAGCGGCCCTGCGGCGGGTGGAGGACTTCTACGGCGCTGGCGCCCTTAAGGAGGAGCGCACCGACGGCCTCAGCCTGGAGTTTCCCAACTGGCGCTTTAATCTGCGCCCCTCCAACACCGAGCCGGTACTGCGCCTCAATGTGGAAACCCGAGGCGATCCGGTCTTGCTCAGGGAAAAGACCGAAGAAATCCTGACGATGATTGACATAATCAATTCATAAATAATTAAAATCATCTATTTATTCTGGCCTCTGCGGGCCATCGGTGCTTGGTACATCACGTCTGGCAAAGAAAGTAATTCTTCATAGGGAATTTGTTCATATTTCTTGCCCAGAAGGTTATGCAATTCATCACGCTTGATTGTTATCCAATTTAGAGCAAATCTTACCAGCCGCAAGAAAGAACTATAATGGTCATTATCTAAAAGGAATGCGTTAAAAACAATAGATAATATGTCAACAACCTTATATGGGTGCCTCTGGTTTCATAAGTGCAACTGCCACGAATGATTGGGAATAAGGGTTTTCATCATGAATTATATGCTTATTTCGAAGGTTCTTGAAGTAGCTGAACACATCCACAGCACCAATTTGGTTCTTTAGAATTTTTTGTGCAGATAGCTGCTTCCTTGCTTTATTAGAGGGAAAACATTTAAAGAAGATTGTAATAGATGAAATCCAAAGAGATTGAATATTTAACTGGTCTTTAGATTTATCCAAAGTATTGATTCGGATAAGCGCTTCGTGGCAAAAGCTCAAATCAACATGGTGCAATGCCATAGGCTGTAGTTCTCTATCCATTGGGTCTTGAATAAGCTTAATGGCTATAGCGTCAGGATAACCTTCTATATGCATCATTTTATCGTTCTCATGCATTGTAATTCCTAACTGTTTCATAACCATGGGAAATTGCCTCATAATTAATATGTCTCTCAGAGAAGCACCTTGCAATAATTATTTCTTTCCCTCTTTTCATGCCTTTAAAAACCCGTGCCATTTCAAGGCGCCTGGCAACAGGGGCAGCTCTTTCACGCTGCGGTACCAAAGAAAAAGCGCCACCCAGATAAACAGGAAATCCGAGATCCAGGGGGCCAGGGCAGGGTTGATCTTAAATCCGATAGCCAGGCGCCAGGAGGCGGTAAAGACGATATAGTACACCATAAACAGGGCCAGTCCCACAATCAACCCCCAGGTCCGGCCCTGATGCCGGTGGCTTAACCCCAGGGGCATGGCGATCAGGCAGAGGATCAGGGCCCCCACCGGCATGGCGAAGCGCTGGTTCAGCTCCACTACCGCCCGGTTATAAGGGTCCGTGCCCGCCTGCTCCCGGGAGAGCCTGGACCACAGTTCCCCCAACGACATCTCGGACTCGGACCTGCCGCCTTTTAAGGCAAAACTGAAGAGCTGCAAGGGCACCCGGTAGCTCTTGAAATCCACCACTTGCCAGCGATCCGGACCCTTTTCCTCCTTTCCCCAACGGAACACATAGCCGTCGGTTAGCTCCATCACCATGGTCTCCTGGCCCTCATCGTAGCTCAACTGTCCTGACTGGGCATAAACCGTGCTGGGATTTTCCTGGTCCCGGAAGTCGTAAACGAAGATGCCTTGCATCCCCCCCGCCTGGGAAGAGACCCGGTTGGCGAAAAGCATCAGCCCTTGAAAATCCGTATTAAACACCTGTTCC
>JBEKDQ010000265.1:0-3582 GCA_050014275.1 Desulfobaccales bacterium
CCCGGCGTGGTCTTCTCGGACCAGAACCTGTTCACCTGCTCCGCCGACACCCAGGATAAGATCCTGAACGCCATCAAAGAGCATCACCTGAACCGGGTGGTGGTGGCCTCGTGCTCCCCCCGCACCCACATGCCCATGTTCCAGGAAACCATCCAGACGGCGGGCCTCAACCCCTACCTCTTTGACATGGCCAACATCCGGGACCAGGACTCCTGGGTGCACATGCACGAGCCGGAAAAGGCCCTGGCCAAGGCCAAAGACCTGGTGCGGGGCACGGTGGCCAGGGTGGTGCAATTGGAACCCCTGCACAAGCAGGCCTTCCCGGTATTCAAGAATGCCCTGGTCATCGGCGGCGGGGTGGCCGGCATGGAAGCGGCCCGTTCCCTCGCCGGCATGGGCTTCCCGGTCTATCTGGTGGAAAAGTGCGACAAGCTGGGCGGCAATGCCTGGAACCTGGTGACCAGCGCCCGGGGCTACAACTACCGGGGTTACCTGGAAGAACTCATCAAACAGGTGGAGAACCACCCCAACATCGAAATCCTGTTCAACTCCGAGGTCAAGGAAACCAGCGGCTTCATCGGCAACTTCAATACCACCATCAGCACCCCGGCGGGCGAACGCCAGGTGGACCACGGCGCCACCGTCATGGCCACCGGCGGCCAGGCCTACCAGCCGGAGGAGTACCTCTACGGCCGGCACCCCAATATCTACACCTCCCTGGAGTTTGACAAACTGATCGCCGACAAGGACCCCAGGATCGACGCCGCCACCCAGGCGGTCTTCATCCAGTGCGTCGGTTCTCGTGAGCCGCAGCGGCCCTATTGCAGCCGCCTGTGCTGCACCCACTCGGTGGAGAGCGCCATCGAACTGAAGCGGCGCCAGAAGGACCTGGACGTCTTTGTCCTCTATCGGGATGTGCGCACCTATGGGGAAAAGGAGCTCCTTTACAAAGAGGCCCGGGAACTGGGGGTGATCTTCATCCGCTTCGACCTGGAGTCCAAGCCCAGGGTGGAGCAGGACAGCGGCGGCCTGAAGGTCACCATCTTCGATCCCATCCTGCAGATGCCGGTGGTCTTGCGGCCCGACTTCCTCACCCTGGCCAGCGCCATCCTGCCCAATTCGGTGGAGAAGCTGGGAGAGATCTTCAAAGTGCCCCGCAACGCCGAAGGCTTCCTCAACGAGGCCCATGCCAAGCTGCGCCCGGTGGACCTGCCCTCCGACGGCATTTTCCTGGCCGGGCTGACCCACAATCCCAAGCCCATAGATGAGTCCATCGCCCAGGCCAAGGCCGCCGCGGGCCGGGCCGCCACCTTCCTGGCCAAGGATATGGTAGAGGTGGGCGGCATCGTGGCGATGGTGGACCAGGACAAATGCGTCGCCTGCCTCACCTGCGTACGCACCTGCCCCTTCAACGTGCCGGTCATCGATTACACCGTGGACGCGGCCTATATCGACCCGGCCAAGTGCCAGGGCTGCGGCATCTGCCCGTCGGAATGCCCGGCCAAGGCCATTACCATGAAAAACTTCACCGACTCCCAGATCATCGCCCAAGAAACGGCGCTGGCCGCGGGCTAAGGAAGGAGAGAACCATGACCGGCGAATTTGCCCCCAAAATCATCGGCTTCTGCTGCCGCTATTGAGCGTACAGCGCGGCGGACCTGGCAGGTTCGATGCGGCTGCAATATCCCCCGGATATCAAGATCCTGATGATGCCCTGTACCGGGCGGGTGGACATCCTCCACCTGCTCAAGGCCTTCGAGGCCGGGGCGGACGCGGTTTTCGTGGCCGGCTGCCTGGAGGGCGAATGCCATTACCTGACGGGTAATATCCAGGCCAGGAAGCGAGTCCATAAGGTGAAGCTGGACTTTGCCCAAATGGGTTTCGAGCCGGAACGCCTGGAGATGTTCAACCTGTCATCTTCGGAAGGGCCGCGCTTCGCGGCCATCGCCAAGGAGATGGTGGAGCGGACCTACAAACTGGGCCCCAGCCCGGTGAACCACCAGGCCCGGGAGGCCTGGCTGAAGGCCAAAGCGGCGTAAGAAAGCGGAAATGAAAATTGGGGGAGGGGGCAAAGGGCCCTTTCCCCCTCCCCCAAACCCCCACCCCCCAATCCCTTAAGTAGGACAGCAGTGGCACAGTCTTCCAGCCTGTGATCGGGTGGCCCAAAAAGCGCAGGGTGCGCATCACGCACCATCAAAAAGGGAGGGCCGATGGCCCTCCCTGTTCATTTGTTTCTTTGGTAGCCGCAGGCTTTAGCCTGCGCTTTGTCCGGTTGGACGGGCCGCCGTGCCCGCCGTTTCACTCAATGCGCACTCTCATTCCCAAGTTAAACTTGGGAACAAGTGTGGAATTAATGTGATGACGCCTCCTTAGCTTTTACTGCGATGTTTGGCGATTAAATTACGTACCGCCGGAACCAGATCGAGGGGAATTGCCATGGCGGTCTGTGTCAAGTTTTCAAATGCAGCCTCGTCTTCAGCTACCGCTTCTTCTTCCGACTGTGGCTCATAATGTGCCAAGACCCGACGAACTCTGGCTTCATCCCATCCTGGAGGATAATTGCTTTGCTTTTTCATCTCTTCTTCCGGCGCCACCTAAAGCATGGAACCCGGTTCGTTAGGGAAGGTTTTTGAAAATGGGCCACGTTTTGGAGGATTTGGTTCTAAAACGAAAGATAGAGGTATGGAATCATTTGGTCTATTATTATTATCTTTTCCTTTTTTGAGATAGCAAATTCCAAAAGACCAAATGGAAGCCTCTATTTTTCTTACATTTTCCCTCAATCCAAATATTCGCTTAATATTCCAAAACTCTTGAACATAGCTTGTGTAATTGCGAGTAGCAATATTTCTTGCGTTATAAGCAGATAATGAATAGTTCATCGGCATAATTAAAGCCTGGCGAAGTAGTTGTGAGGTTCTTGAGTTTTGGAATAACGCATTTTGATTGCCTTGACTATCATGGATATTATGAAGAATTGCTGGGACAATATAATCCGCTGTTACACAAATATCCGGGAAACAGAGTGCAAGGCAAGCACTCGCAACGGCCTCCCCAACATATTTCATTTGTGAATGCACGTGGTAGAATAATAAACCAATATTATTCAGGATATCTTGCCTAAGTGTTTTGACATTAGTATCTATAAAAGTATATTGTTGAAGGTTGCTTTTAAAAAGGTGCTTTGTAATTTCTTCAACCTTACCACTATTATTATACCTCTCAAGAAAAGCTTGTATGCTCCTAGCTAAACCCTTCCACCTTAAAAATTTACTAAATTCTACTGCTGTAAAATGTCTAGGTCCGGCTTCACATTTGGACTTGAATAGGTCATCAATTTCTCTTTCCAAGCCTAGTTCATTAGGATTAATGCACCTAAGCTTTTCATCAACCCATTCATCAGAGATTTCATTGATAAATCTGCAATGCATCACCAAACATCCAATCAAAAGAGATTATGACCCAAGTTCTACAGTAAAAGCCGATTTTTGCAGGTAATGTGTTGAAATTATTAGGGGCACTTTGGGTTTTGGGAAAAATGCGGTGCCGACAAAATAGCGGTATTGTGATTTTAACTCTTGA
>JBEKDQ010000266.1:0-3578 GCA_050014275.1 Desulfobaccales bacterium
CCCGGCCCGTCCTCCGGGCCAGAAGCGTCACCGAAGCAGAGGACCTCTGGAAGGCCCGCCAGGTCATCTCGCCGGCCCTCCTCAAGGTGAAGCCCCAAAAAGTGAGTGAAGACGTGGTGGTGCCCCTCAGCGTCATTCCAGACTTGATCGAAGGCCTACAAAAAATTTCCCGGCGGCGGGGGTTGATCATCCCCTGCTACGGCCACGCCGGGGACGGCAACCTCCACGTCAACCTCCTCTATGACCGCAAGATCGACCGGGAACGGCAAGCGGTCAAGGCCACCGTGGAGGATATCTTTACCCTGGTACGGGAATTGCGCGGCACCCTCTCGGGGGAGCACGGCATCGGCCTCACCAAGGCCCCGTACCTCGGGATGGAGCTTTCCCAGGCGGCTATCGCCTTGCAACAACGCCTCAAGCGGGCCTTCGACCCCCATGACATCATGAACCCGGGGAAGATCTTCCCGGGCCCCCGGGGCCGGTGAAGGAGTGTTGCCCGAAAACCTGGGGCGGCCCATAAGCCGGCAAGTTCCCTCTAAATTATAAGGTTCCAAGATTTCTGAAAAGATGAAGACCGGGTTAGCAATTTTTTTATTGCTTGACAAAATTTTCACAATCGCATATTTTGAATCCCAAAAACCCGTGGAACAAATTTGAAGGAGGATATCTAGGCATGGCCACTATAGAATTCGAGGGGAAGACTTTCTCGGTAGACGAAGACGGCTTCCTGGAAAACCTGGACCAATGGTCCCAGGAATGGGTGGATTACGTGAAGGATTCCGAGGGCATCTCGGAACTCACCGAGGAGCATTGGAAGGTTATCCACATGCTCCAGGACTACTACAAGAAGAACGGCATCGCCCCCATGGTGCGGATCCTTTCCAAGGTAACGGGTTTCAAACTGAAACATATTTATGAGTTGTTTCCCTCCGGACCGGGCAAAGGCGCCTGTAAGATGGCGGGATTGGCGAAACCCACCGGTTGCGTCTAGGCTAATTCCTCCTTTTCCATAAGAGCCTGGGGCAGAGCAGATTCCCCCACCAGGGAATCTGCTCTTCGTGTTAAGATCTGGTTACCGGCGAAGATTCGATTGACATTGGCCTCGTTTCTCTTTACATTCCCCCAATAGAGTCATTTAATTCCAGTCCCAAAGCCAGTCGCCCCCGCGAGCTGACGCAGCGAGACGGCTTGGCATGAGCCCTTGAGTTGCCTGCTGTTCTTGGAATAGCAAGAGGAGATGCCTATGGCGCATCCCATGAACAAGATTCTCTTTATAGAACCCCGGGCCCCCCGGGAGCATATCTTCAGCCGGGTGGCCATTCCTCGCCTGGGTTCGCTGCTCCTGGGCACCATCCTGCAGCGCCAGGGGCGGGAGGTCAAGGTGGTGGTCGAAGATATGGCCACCCCGGACTACAGGACCCTGAATTTTAAACCGGACCTGGTCTGCATCTCCAGCATCTCCTCCACTGCCCCCCGGGCCTATGAGTTGGCGGATTTTTACCGGGACCGCGGCACGCCGGTGGTCCTGGGCGGGGCCCATCCCAGTTTTCTGCCCCTGGAAGGCATGGAACACGCGGACTATGTCATCTGCGGCGAGGGGGAAGGGGCTTTGCCGGAACTGGTGGCCGCCTTGGAAAATGACGGCGACCCGAACGCCATTCAGAACCTCTGCTTTCGCCAGGGACACGCCATCCGCCAGAATCCCTGGCGCCCCATGGTGGAGGACCTGGATGCCCTGCCCATTCCCGATTATGGCCTGATCCACGGCAGGAAGTCCCGGCGGCGCCTGCCCGTCGTCTCCATTGCCACCTCCCGGGGCTGCCCCTTCAATTGCAGCTTCTGTTCGGTGATCCTCATGTTCGGCCGCAAATACCGCGCCCACTCGGTGGATCGCATTATAGAGGAGATCCGGCAAAACGGGGTCCAGGGCCTGCACATCTTCTTCTGTGACGACAATTTCACGGCCAACCGGGACCGTACCAAGGAATTGTGCGAGCGCATCCTCCAAGAAAATCTGAAGATCGAATGGAGCGCCCAGGTGCGGGTGGAGGCCGCCAGGGACCCGGAACTCCTGGATCTCATGGCCCGCAGCGGCTGCTTCGCGGTCTTCGTGGGCCTGGAATCCATCAACCCGGCCACCCTGAAGGCTTACAACAAATCCCAGACGGTGGAGGGGATCAAGGAGGCGGTGGTCAATTTCCACCGTTTCGGCATCAATGTCCACGGCATGTTCGTCTTCGGCGCCGAAGAGGACCATTACCAGGTGATCCGGGACACCATCAAGATCTCCCGGCAATTGAACCTGGACTCCTTGCAATACCTGATCCTGACACCGATACCGGGCACCCCCTTCTACCAGGAGATGGAGGCGCAAAACCGGATCATCTGCCGGGACTGGAGCCAGTACGACGGCCTCCACACCGTATTCCAGCCCCGCCAGTTCTCTCCCTTTGAGCTGCAGATGGAGACCAACCGGGCCATGAAGAAGTTTTACTCCTGGCCCTCGGTGGTCAAGCGTCTAATCACCCTGGACCTGTTCTACGCCAAGCTCAAGGCCTATGCCCGCATCCTGTTGTGGAAATCCCACGCCCGGCGGAACCGCCACTTCCAGCAGCTCAGGGAGCAATTATTCTCCCGCGCCCGTCAACTTCGGCACTGGCGCCCCAGCGGCCACCAGCTGCCCCGGGTGGGCATCCCGGCGGCCATCTGGAACCTGGGCCCCTGGGAGAGCCGTCCCCGGGAATTCCTGCTGCACTTTCTGAAACACCTGGGGGCGGAGGTGGTGCAGGATGCCGGCGATATCCTGGAGGAGACCGGCCCCCTGGCCGCGGTCAAGGGCGAAATTGTCCGGCTGCAGGAAAAGGCCGACCTGGTGCTGCTGCCTATGTGGCAGGGCCTGGGAGACGCAGCCCAGAAGTTGAAGGAGCTGCCCCAGGAACTGGCGCAGGGGACCATGGCCCGGTTCATGGCCCTGGAATTCAGCCCCGCCTCCTTCTACACCGCCTGCATGGAACTGGGCCTCTGCTTCCGGAAGCGCCATTCGGGCATCCGCCGCATCTACTTCCAGACCCTGGCGGAGGTGGGCGGCCAGATTTAAGAAGGTGGAATTCAGTTTTACTCTGGTTCCCAAGCTCCCGCTTGGGAACCTTTTTTTATCCTTTATCATGTTTTTGGAGTAAGCCGAAGGCTCATGAGCGACTGCTCCGAAAAGTCTTCATGTAGGGTGCGCAATGCGCACCATAATTATCCGTTACTTTCCATGGTTTAGGATGTGTCAAAGGCTGCTTAGAAAAGTTGTAAAGAATTGGTGGCACAGGCGTCTCGCCTGTGCGGACTGAGTGGTGGGCGACACGCCCGCCCCACCGGTCTTTTCATAATTTACGGGTGGGCCAAAGCCCCATAAACGGCTGTTTCAGGTGGGACGCGTCTAAGACGCGCCAGATATTTCGGCGATAAAGACTACAATTTATTAATGGGGACAGTCATTCATGGGCCTTCGGCCCACCCATAAATTATGAAAAGACCGGTGGGGCGGGCATCTCGCCCGCCGCTCAGTCCGCACAGGTTTGTTTCGAGGG
>JBEKDQ010000267.1:0-3576 GCA_050014275.1 Desulfobaccales bacterium
CTCGGCAGGCGATCACGTGGTGGCCTACCAGGGGTATACCACCTTCGCCCGCTTTTTACCATTCCTCCGGGCCATTCCCTCCGAGGTCATGGTCTATGGCTTCGATGCCAGCGGGGTCGACGGCAACCTGCACTTCAAAAGGAACTCCGAAACCGAATTTCTGGACGATCTCGCCTCCTGCCGTTACGTGATCTGCGGCGGCAGCCACACCCTCATCTCCGAAGCACTCTTCTATGGCAAGCCGGTGATCGCCTTCCCCATCAAAGGCGCCTTCGAGCAATACCTCAACGCCTTTCACCTGGAGCGCCTGGGATATGGGCAATATTCCTTCGGCTTTCATCCCCGGACGGAGCTCATCCCCACCTTCGAGGCGAACTTACAAGACCTTCGCCGACGCATCGGGCGGGAAAACTTCTGCGGCAACTCGGAGATCTTTGCCCTGGTGGAGCGCTTCATCCGGGAAAAAGGGCTCACATATAATGGGCAGTGAGCAGTAAATGCTAAAACCAATATTAAGCGAGATTATTAATTTCGCTCCATATTCCGGCAGCTTCGGCGGTTATTACTGTGAGCGTGAATAGAGAGTAATTTTCACCCCCACCCTGGCCCCCTCCCTCAAAGGAGAGGGAATTAAAGGAAGATAGTAATTAAAAATTTTTCGCTGCGAGTAATATGTAATAAAGCCAGCCTTAAAGGCCGAAGTCCGGCGGGGCCTGGCGCCACCGGGAAGCAAGAGATCAGTCGGTGGGCCTCCCCTTGGGCACGCACTGGATATAACTGCCGAACTTTTGCAGTTCATCCACCCGGCATTTCCATACCAGCCTGCCATTGTAATACATGAAGTCGGGACAACCGTCGCACATGCTGATTCGACCGTCCGCAAAAATATCCACCGGCTGAATGATCATGATGGACTGCAAATAGAGGGGCTTGAACCACCTGGACGGTTTTTTCAGCCATTTCCAGAAAACTTTCGCCAGGCCGCGGTTAAACGGGGCGAAGGGAAAGAACACCTGGAAGTTACTCATCAAGCCGGGGCGGACATAGGCTAGATAGGTCCCGTAGAGGAAGTGGTGCCCCGCCTGGAGGAGCTCGGCGAATTTGGCGTCCATAAAGCCGAGAGGCTGGCCATGGTCTCCCACGCTCATGCTGAGAAGCCACTTCATGGCCCGGGGATCCTCAGTGCCGTTCAGAAAGGCGCAAGGCTCGTATTCGGGAGAGGCTGCCCGGATCTGATCCGCGATTTCCTGGGCCACGACATCCTGATGTTGTTCCTGGTGGTCGTGTTGATAGACCAGTTTGGTGGGGTCCACCTGCTGGCCGTGTACGAAGGTATCGTAACCCGCCCGGGCTTTGATTGTTCTGAAAAGGATATAAACCATGGTATGGACGATGTCCATGTGATCCTGGGCCCATCTGGTCAAGATGGGGATGTCCGGCAGAGTGTCCCGGTAAATCGTGGCATTGAAGGCAGTGGCAATCTGACCCTGACCGGCCTCATGGATCATCTTGGCCAAGTGAAGGCGCAGCTCGTTCAGTTCCGCCTCGCCTTTCCCGGTCCAACCGGGGCGCCCCTGGTGGGAATCGACATGGACGGTGAAGCCCACCAGCCCAGCCTCTTTAAGCTCTTTAATCAGTTCCGGGGTTAGGAGGGTGCCATTAGTAATGATGATGGGCTTCCAACCCTGGGAGGCGACATAACGGACCAGGTTTAGCAGATCCGGGTACATGAGCGGCTCGCCGCCGGCGATGGAAATGCCGTCGGTGCGGCGCACCTGCTTAATGCCCTCTAGTTCTTGGATAACCGAGTCCAGGGGCCGATGATCACCCTTTTCCCGGTAGCAGCCCTCGCAGTTCATGTTGCACTTACTAGTGGGCTCCAGCCAGGTAATGGCATTATCGGCCAGATTCCAGGGCAAACGGTAATAATTTTCAGGAGTGAGCGGACTGATTGCCATGAATCTTCTCAAATGAGAAGCCTAAAGCCTGGTCTCTCCTCTTGCGATAAAGATCGGGCTTGCGGTCCAAGCCTGGTTGCATGCATATTTACCGAGATTATGCAGCACAGCCTCGGCCAGCGCAATCCAAAAAAGATTTTGAGACTCTTGCCCGGAAAAAATCCCCCAAAAGTTTCTGTTCTTGAAGCCGAATCCTCTCGTCGACGCCATGATAGCACAAGCTTCCTTAAAAAAAACAAGGAATTTTTTCAAAAATTTGAGCATACCACACCCCCAGAGGTGCGGACATTCTCGCTTCTGGCATTCTGAGGCAGATTCAGAAGACCTTCGGCAACGGCTAATTCCCCAATAGATGTGAGACTTGTCCTTTACTGCTTAACAGCTTAGCGGTTTGTTCCCCCGCCAATCCATCAAATAGCGCCTTTAGCCGGCTGTAGTTCCTCTTGGAGTCGAACTCCCGGGCCACCAGATCTCGCCCTGCCAGGGCCCGGCGCCGGGCTTCCCGCGGATCGGCGCAGGCCTCCTGCACGGCCCGGGCCAGTCTCTCCGGGTCCGCCGCTCGGATCAACCAGCCCGTGGTTCCGGGGCGAATGACCTCCGGCAGGCCGGAGATCTCCGTGGCCACTACCGGCACCTCATGGAGCAGGGCCTCCAGGACCACGTTGGGGATGCCGTCCCGGTCTCCGGAAGGGGTGATGAGGCTGGGCATGATGAACAAATCGGCTTCCTGAAGCAGGTGGGGCACCTCCCGGTGAGGCACGAATCCCGGAAGGGTAACCCGACCTTTTAGGCCGTAGCGCCCGATTAATCGCCGCAACTGCCGGCGCTCCGGACCATCGCCGGCCAGGGTGAGATGGAAATCCAAGCCCTCCCGGGCCAGCAACCGGCAGGCGGCCAGGAGAATGGCATAGCCTTTTTTGGGGACCAGGCGCCCCAGGGCCAGCAGGCGGAAGGGCGGCTGCCAGCGCCGCGGCGGGGCCAGCTCCGGGACCAGGGAGACGCCATTGTAAATATTGACGATCTTGCCTGTCTCCAGGGGCGCCAGAGCGGCCAGATAGCGTTCATGGGCGCGGGTGTTGGTGCGCACCAGGCTGGCCGCCGCCAGCTTTTCCAGCAAAGCCCCGTCCGGGGGGTGCAGGTCCCGGGCCCGGGCGCTGAAGCTGAAGGGGATGCCGCTGAGGTGGGAGGCCACCCAGGCCGCGGTGGCGGGGCCGTCGGCCCAGGGGGCGTGGATGTGGCCTATGCCCGCGATCTGGAACTCTTTGGCCAGATGCACTCCCGCGGCCACAGCCCAGAGGGCCTCGCCGGCGGTCTCCAGGCTGCGCCAGCGCCGCAGTAGCACCTGCCGCAGAAATTCCCCGGCCCCGGGACCCCAGTCCCGGCCCAGGCGAGCCGAGTCTCTCAAGAGCTTCCTGGCGGCTGGCACCCCGAGGTGACGGACCGGGGCCAGAACCCGGGCCATCCCGGCGGTCCGGGCGGGCCGCCGCGGCCCATAAAGGGTATAGACCCGCACCTCCAGCCCCAGGCGAACCAGGGTATTGACCTCCTCCAGGACAAAGGTCTGGGAGGGCTCCGGGAACCAGAGAAGGAGGTAAGCCACCCGGAGGCCGGGGAGCTT
>JBEKDQ010000268.1:0-3565 GCA_050014275.1 Desulfobaccales bacterium
CCTGGATTTGTCCCTGAGATGGAATGGCCGATTAACTTTTCCTTAACCTCCTCCAACCCGCCAATCCCAGGAGGCCGGAGCCCAGGAGCAAAGCTGAGGGCGGCACCGGCACCTGCGAGCCATAGACGGTGAACGCCTCCGAGCCAATCGGGCCCGCAGAGCTATGGTAGGCCGATGACGGGCCATCGTTCTCATCCCAGAAAAGGTTTAATGCATCGGTGGTTACTCCGTTCGACAGTTCCAGCCAGTAGGTTCCCGCTACGATGGCGACGTTCAATCCACTGGCGGTTGAAGAGTAAAGGTCATAGCCGTAATTGGCTGGTCCCAAATAGGTGTTGGACCAGGTTGCACTCCCCGACGCCACAGGCGTCCCACTAATCCAACTTGGGCCACCAGTGAGAATTGTCCAAGTAAACGTCGTGGGCGTGTCGCCAGGAGAAACCCAGATCCCGGCATCAAAACCGCTGACCGTAGCTGGGCCGGCCGAGACAAACGAGTCGGCTACTGCGTAACCGTACATGCCAGCGAAGCTCCAGGCATTATAGGTGCCGTTGATGGGGCCGTTGCTGTAGATGATGGATGCGCTGGCTGGCGCGCAGACCGCGAGAGCAAATACCAGCACCAGGACTGAAGTGAGGCGCATTTTCATGAGTGTCCTCCTTTGCCGTAGAGACCCGACGAGGTGCAAGTGAAGCAAACTGAGATTATGCGGCAACCTTGCCCACCGCAGTCAAAAAACGGTTTTTGCGGTCAACCCGCATGAGCATAACCTTTGTTGGCTAACACCTCACCATCAAAGAGTTAAGCAGAAAAAAACCGGACTACCCTTTTCCAGGCAACCCGGCTATCTCGGCTCATTCGAGACCCGTGGCTTTCCGTCCCCGCCTCGCGGCGGGTTTGGCTTTTTTACTGAGCGCTTTCAGAATAAACATACTTTTTTCTTATGTCAATCTTTTTTTAAAAAAAAATTCCTTGGAAGCTGAGATTATGCCCCAGCCTTGGCAGCCGCGGTTGAAAATGGGTTTTTGAACCTTCCCTCCGGGGTTTGATCCCGGAGAGCCCGTAGCATTATTCCATCTCTAGACTTCGAAGGTTATCATCTGCCGCCCCTTCAAGGTTATCAATGCCGCGTTCCCAAAATCGATGAAAGCTTTAATACGGCCCATCCGCGACCCTGGTAACCTGACCGCGCTTTTTTCTGGTTCCCAGGCTCCGGCTGGGGAACCCATTTTAAGGCAAAGCTCCAAACCTGCCTCGTATCCGGTTCCTGTCCGTCAGGTCGCGGCTTTGCTCCACGCTTCCTTCAGACCCCGCCTCACGACGGCGCCCTGGCGCTTCGCCAACCCTTCACCTCCATCAGGTTGGGTAGAGGACTTTCACCTCCAAGTGGGTGCGCCCTGCCGGGCGCACCACAAAAAAGGCAGGGCCATGGTGACCCTGCCTGGATTTGTCCCTGAGATGGAATGGCCGATTAACTTTTCCTTAACCTCCTCCAACCCGCCAATCCCAGGAGGCCGGAGCCCAGGAGCAAAGCTGAGGGCGGCACCGGCACCGGCGTGCCATAGACGGTGAACGCCTCCGAGCCAATCTGAGTTGATGTACCGGTGTACTGGTAGGCCGTTGACGGGCCATCGTTCTCATCCCAGGAAACGTTTTTTTCTTCGACGCTTGATCCCTTCGACAGTTCCAGCCAGTAGGTTCCCGCTCCGATGGCGACGTCCAATCCACTGACGGTGGAAGAGTAAATATAGATCGTGGGGTATTGCCCCCATAAGATGTTGGACCAGGTTGCATTCCCCGACGCCACAGTCGTCCCACCATTCCAACTTGGGCCACCAGTGAGAATTGTCCAAGTAACCGTCGTGGGCGTGTCGCCAGCAGAAACCCAGATCCCGGCATCAAAACCGGTGACCGTAGCTGAGCCGGCCGAGACAAACGAGTCGGCTACTTCCCAACCGGAGATGCCAGAGATGCTACGGCCTTCGGTGCCGTTGATGAGGCCGTTGCTGTAGATGATGGATGCGCTGGCTGGCGCGCAGACCGCGAGAGCAAATGCCAGCACCAGGACTGAAGTGAGGCGCATTTTCATGAGTGTCCTCCTTTGCCGTAGAGACCCGACGAGATGCAAGTGAAGCAACCTGAGATTATGCGGCGGCACATTCCAACAAGTCTGACTCCTGCCAAAGGCAATAAAAAAACCGGCCTGCCACCTTCAAGGCAACCCGGCTATCTCTGCGAGACCCGTAGCTTTCCGTCCCCGCCTCGCGGCGGGTTTGGCTTTTTTACTTGGGTTTCATGATAAGAACCTTTTATCACAAATGTCAACTAAAATTTACTGAATCGATGCTAAAGGATGCTAAAGGATGGTCAGACCCAACCCACAAGGTAACCAGAGCAGCAGTACATTTGAATGCTTAACTCAACCTTGATGCCCCTCCTGGGGGTCTTAACGCGTTTTTCCTGTGACCGGAAAAATGAAAGAGCTGCCTCCTGCGCCCCATTCGGTTCATATCTGGCAACCCGGCTATCCCATTAAGACCCGCGGCTTTCCGTCCCCGCCTCGCGGCGGGTTTGGCTTTTTACTGGATGCTTTCAAAATAAACATACTTTTTTCTTAGGTTAAGGTTTTTTTAAAAAATTTACTTTGGAAGCTGAGATTATGCCCCAGCCTTGGCAGCCGCGGTTGAAAATGGGTTTTTGAACCTTCCCTCCGGGGTTTGATCCCGGAGA
The DNA here is from genome assembly GCA_050014275.1 of Desulfobaccales bacterium. Taxonomy (GTDB): domain Bacteria; phylum Desulfobacterota; class Desulfobaccia; order Desulfobaccales; family 0-14-0-80-60-11; genus JAPLJC01. The sequence continues at coordinate 2,731 of JBEKDQ010000268.1, forward strand.
GCCCGTAGGGCGGGAAAGCGAAGCGCATCCCGCCATTAGCATTATTCCATCTCTAGACTTCGAAGGTTATCATCTGCCGCCCCTTCAAGGTTATAAATGCCGCGTTCCGCAAATCGATGAAAGCTTGAATACGGCCAATCCGCGCCCCTGGTAACCTGACCATGCTTTTTTCTGGTTCGCAAGCTATCCGGTATTGCTCCTCCGGGGGGAGAGAGTTAATATAAACAGGAGGTGGGGAATTCAAAGGGGGCATCAGGGAATCACCTTACAGTGTTTACTCCGGGTCGGGTGCCCCATGAATCCAGCCTCTGGGGGCCATTTTTAGGTGAATATCCAGGTGCATATTCAGTCGATTTTTGCTGGGTTTCCCTGCCCTCTGCTACACAATGGCACAAGGATTAAGTGGTTGGGAATACTAACTGATTCTTTCTTCTGCCCACCCCTGCTTACCCACATTTTTCGCACTACGAATCCGGGTGCCGGAGGTTCGAATCCTCTCGGCCGCGCCAATGATCCATCTACCCCCGCTTTAGTAAAGATGGGGGATAGGAGATGTGCTGCCATCCCTTCTCCCCCACGGGGAGAGCGTTAGGGGGAGATGATATGGAGTCTTATAAAATCGACTTGAGCGAGCAGGAAATGCCCCAGGAGTGGTATAATCTCCTGCCGGATCTGCCCGCGCCCCTGCCGCCCTACCTCCATCCGGGCACCGGCGAGCCCATCGGACCCCAGGATTTGGCCGCCATCTTTCCCATGGAACTCATTCAGCAGGAAGTGAGCCCCGAGCGTTGGATCCCCATTCCCGACGAAGTGCGGCGCATCTATCAATTATGGC
>JBEKDQ010000269.1:0-3550 GCA_050014275.1 Desulfobaccales bacterium
CAAGACCTGCTCAGCCCCGGCCAGCGCCTGGTGGTGGCCAAGGGCGGCCGGGGCGGCAAAGGCAACGCCCATTTCGTCTCTTCCCGGCTGCGCTCCCCCAGGTTCGCCCAACCGGGGGAGCCGGGCCAGGAGCGCCGCATTCACCTGGAATTGCAGATCCTGGCGGACGTCGGCCTGGTGGGCGCTCCCAACGCCGGTAAGACCTCCCTCCTCAAGGCCCTCACCGCTTCCCGGGCCCGGGTGGGCGCCTTTCCCTTTACCACCCTGACCCCTCAGTTGGGGGTCCTGGTCCTCGCCCCGCCGGAAGGCGATGACCAAGAACAAGAGCCCTTGATTTTGGCGGAGATTCCCGGCCTGATCCCCGGGGCCCACCTGGGCAAAGGCCTGGGACACCGGTTTTTGCGCCACCTGCAGCGTACCCGGTTGCTGGTGCAGGTCATTGACCTGAGCGAGGTGGACCCGGCCCGGCCCCTGGCCCCTTTGCAGGACCTGGAAAAAGAATTTCAGGCCTTTGACCCCAACTTGCTGGACAAACCGCGCCTGATCGCGTTAAATAAAATCGATCTGCTAGCCCCGGAATTTCCCCGGCAGCAAGTGCTCCAGGCGTACGCGGACACCGGCCGGCGGTGCCTGCTGGTCTCCGCCAAGGCCGGCCTGGGCCTGGAGGCCTTGAATCGGGCCATCTGGGAGGAGCTCAGCCGTTTTCGCCATGACGATGGTGCGACGTCCATACCTGAGTAAGGCCCGCCGCGTGGTGCTCAAGCTGGGAAGCGCCGTCTTGACCGCGACCGAAGGGCTCAACCAGCCCCTCATCCAGCGGCTGGTGGGGGAGATCAGCGCCCTCCGGAGAGGAAGAGGTGAGTTGGAGTTCATCATCGTCTCCTCCGGGGCCCTGGCCGCCGGCTGCCGCAAGCTGGGGCTGAGTACCTGCCCCATCGGCATCCCCCAGCAGCAGGCGGTGGCCGCCCTCGGCCAGAGCGCCCTGATGCTTGCCTATGAAGAGGCCTTCAGCCGGTTCGGCCTCAAGGTGGCCCAGATCCTCCTGACCCACGACGACCTGGAATCCCGGCAGCGTTTCCTTAACGCTCGCAACACCCTGTTCGCCCTGCTCCAATGGCAGGTGGTGCCCATCATTAACGAAAACGACACCGTGGCCACCGAGGAACTCAAATTCGGGGACAACGACAATCTGGCCGCCCTCATCTGCAACCTGGCGGGGGCCGATCTGCTCATCCTGCTCACCGACACCGACGGCCTTTTCGATAAGGACCCACGGGAACATGCCGACGCCCGGCTGGTGCCCCTGGTGAAGGAATTCGACGCCCTGTTGGATAAGGCCGCTTCCGGACGGCCCGGGACCCTGGGGCGGGGCGGCATGGGCAGCAAGCTCCAGGCCGCCAAACAGGCGGCGGCCGCCGGTTTGCCCACCTTCATCGGCAACGGTCTGACCCCCGGTATCCTACCCAGGCTCTTTGCCGGCGACCAGGTGGGCACCTTTTTCCTGCCCCAGCCTCAGAAACTAAAGAGCCGCCAGTACTGGCTGGCCTACAACGTCAACCCCAAAGGCGCCATCCAGTTGGACCGGGGGGCCTGGGAGGCCCTGGTTAAGCAGCACAAGAGCCTGCTGCCCGCCGGCATTGTCGAGGTCCACGGCGGCTTCGGCAAGGGCGCCGCCGTGCAACTGCTGGACCCGGAAGGCCGGGCCTTCGCAGTGGGGCTCAGCAACTACTCGGCTCGGGACCTCAACCGCATCAAGGGCCGCCATACCAGGGAGATCGCCCAATTCCTGGGCCAGAAAGGCTACGACGAAGTCATCCACCGGGATAACCTGGTAATTTTCCCGGAGATCTAGTGTTGTGTTTCACAATTAGCTGGAGATAATATCAAGACTGGACCGCTGATTTGGCATGTTAAGTCCCCCTTTGAAAAAGGGGGATTTAGGGGTATTTCAAGAGGTTATATTAAATTACCCCTACCCCCCTTTTCCAGAGGGGGGTTAAAAACCAGTCAATTTCAATGCATAATCGATTGTGGAACAGACTACTATTGCAGCACCATCAAATATTATTTGCCTGGGGGTTAGGGACTCCGATGAACCTCGACGACGCCGTAGTGCTGGAAACCTTTTACAGCCGCATCGAGGCCGAGATGGCCGCGGGCTTGCTGGAGTCCGAAGGCGTCCCCGCCATGGTCATGGCCGACGACGCCGGCGGCGCCTACCCCTCGCTGCAGTTCGTCCGGGGGGTGCGCCTCATGGTGGCCGCCGAGGACCGGTACCGGGCCCGGGAGATCCTCAAGGCCATGGAGGAGGTCCCGGACGAATTTACGGAGTGAAGCTTTGAAGAGCGGTTTTGCAGTTGTAGGGGCGGGATCTCCCCGCCCTTTTTAAAGACTCGGCGTCTAATAACCTGAGGCTAAAACAGGAATGATTCCGAACTCACCTCGCCGCGTTTCTCTCCGTCTTCCAGGTTTTGATTATTCCCAGGAAGGTGCATATTTTGTTACCATTTGCGTTAAAGGGAGGCAATACTTATTCGGCAACATTATTGATAGCGAGATGAATTTAAATTAATTTGGCAAAATTGTGGCCGCCAGCTGGGATGATTTATCTTCCTACAATAATCCTGCAATAAAATTAGATGCCTTCACGGTAATGCCTAACCATATCCATGGGATCATTATAATCACAAGGGCAAGGGGATTTGGGTCTCTCTCCGACAGCCCAATAAAAACGGGCGGGGAGACCCCGCCCCTACAAAAACCACCGACCTCAGGACAGATTCTGGGGTATTATAAATATCAATCTGCCGATAGAATTAACGCATTAAGGAAGACTGTCGGGACGAGCATCTGGCAAAGAGGTTATTATGAACATGTTATTCGTGACGACCCATCATTGAACCGTATCCGGGAATATATCGCCGGCAATCCGAAGCGTTGGCACCTGGATCGGGAAAATCCCCAATCTCGGGGAAAAGATGATTTTGATTCTTGGTTGGCATCGATCCAGGGGAGGCCCGACCTGACCAAGGAAGAAACTAAAGGTTAAAGAAAGTTAACCAAAGGAAACGAACATGGACATCCCGAACATGGTTCGTAATCAGGCCCGGGCCGCCAAGGCCGCGGCCCGGCAGTTGGGCAATCTTCCCCGTGGCGTCAAGGACCGGGTCATCCTGGGGGTGGCGGAACTCCTGGAGGAGCGCCGCCGTGCCATCCAGACGGAAAACCTCCAGGACTTGGAGGCGGCTCGGGCCCAAAACTATCCGGCGGCCTTCATCGAGCGCCTCACCCTGTCCGATAAGGTGATGGCCTCTATGATCCAGGGCCTCCGGGAGGTGGCGGCCCTGCCTGATCCGGTGGGCGCGGTGACCGGCATGTGGGTGCGCCCCAACGGCCTCAGGGTGGGGCGCACCCGCATTCCCTTGGGGGTGATCGGCTTTATCTACGAGTCCCGGCCCAACGTCACGGTGGACGCCGCCGCCCTCTGTCTGAAGAGCGGCAACGCCGTGATCCTCAAGGGAGGCAAGGAGGCCATCCACTCCAACCTGGC
>JBEKDQ010000270.1:0-3535 GCA_050014275.1 Desulfobaccales bacterium
GCGTAAATGATGTTGATCAGGCCCTTCCCCGGGTTGGTGTCGGCCATGGTCAGGGGGATGCGCTCCCCGGTCTCATCGGCCCGCAGGATGACAAACTGTCCCGGCTTGGCCTTTTGGGCGATCTTAGGGGCCTTGATCCAGTTGCTGATCACCGTCCCCTGGGCCATTTCCTGGCGTTCCACTATCTCAAACATAGCGACCCTTCTCCTCACTTCGGGAAAAATTTATCTGCCGCGCCATTACTGCCGGCCCTTGGTGAGAGCCGGTCCCGGTCTAATCCCTATCGTTATTTTTTTACCACGCCTCCGGTGCAAGAAGCAAGTGATAAATCTCACAAAAGCACCTGCGCAAATGGCGCGGCATCGACCAGACCGGAAAAAATCCTACTTCCACTAAGAAGCCCGGAAGGCCGGATTCGCATAAAAAACTCCAGGCCCCGGAGGGCCTGGAGGGTTTCAGTTTTTGGTTCTTGGTTTTTTGGTTTTTGGTTTTTTTGTTAAGGAGCGCCCAGCGCCCCTGAGCCGGGAATAGTCCTTTAGAACAGGCCGGTGACCTTGCCGGTCTTGGTGTCCACGTCCACCCGCCGGTAGGCCGGGTCGGAGCTGGTGCCGGGCATCAGGGAAATGGCGCCGCACACCGGGCAGATGAACTTGGCGCCGCCGTAAATGAGGAAGTCGCGCACCGGCAGCCTCCAGCCCTTGGGGGTGCCTTTCCTGGTGGGATCGGCGGTCAGGGACAGGTGCGTCTTCACCATCATGGTGGCGTATTCGTTGTACTTCGGATCCGCTTCAAACTTTTTGGCCTTGGCCACGGCCTCAGGGGCAAAGTCCACGCCGTCGGCGCCGTACACTTCCTTGGCGATAGTTTCGACCCGCTGCCGCAGCGGCATCTCGTTGGGATACAGGAACTTAAATTTCGGTTTTTCTTTGCAGGCATCCATAACCGCGTCAGCGAATTCCAGGGCGCCTTCGCCGCCGAACTGCCAGTGCTTGGATACGGCCACCCGGGCGCCTTCGGCCTCGCAGACCCGGCGAATCAAGTCGTGCTCTTCCTTGGAATCGAAATGGAAGGCGTTGATGCAGACCACCGGGTTGATGCCAGACTTCTTGATGGTGCGGATGTGGTGCACCGCGTTCTGCACCCCGTCTTCCAGCCATTTAAAGTTTTCTTTCGTGGCCTCGAAATATTCTTTGGGAACCGGTTTTCCCGGCGGGCACGGCAGGGCGCCGGTGTTGACCCCGTGGCTCTTCAGACCCCGGACGGTGGTGGTAAGCACCGACACGTGGGGGATGAGGCCGCTGAAGCGGCATTTGACGTTCCAGAACTTTTCAAAGCCGATGTCGGCGCCGAAGCCGGATTCGGTGACGTGGTAGTCAAAGAGCTTCAAGCCGATCTGGTCGGCAACGATGGAGGACTGGCCCACCGCAATGTTGGCGAAGGGGCCGGCGTGCACGAAGCAGGGCTGCCCTTCCACGGTCTGCATCAGGGTGGGATTGATGGAGGGCAGCATCCAGGCGGTCATGGCGTTGCCCACTTCCAGGTCGCTGGTGGTGATGGGGTTGCCCTTCTTATCGTAAGCCACCACGATTTCGTTAAGCCGTTTTTTCAGGTCCGGCAAAGAAGTGAAAACGGCCAGGATGGCCATGACTTCCGAGGATACCGCGATGCCGAACTTGGACTGCATCATGAAGCCGTCCATCTTGCTGCCCATGCCGATGATGATGTTCCGCAGGGCCTGGGCGCAGTAGTCCATGATCCAGCCCATTTCGAAGTTTTTGGGATCCATGTTCAGGCGCTTCAGGTTCCGCTTGGCCAACTGGGCATCGTCATAGTTGAACTCGTGCATCAGCCGGGAAGTGGCGGCCACCATGGCCAGGTTGTGGGCGTTCATGATGTTGTTGATGTCGCCGGTGAGGCCCAGGGAGAACTCGGTCATGGGAATAAGTAACGAGATGCCGCCGCCCGCGGCGGTGCCCTTGATGTTCATGGTGGGGCCGCCGGAAGGCTGGCGGATGCAGCCGCCCACGTTTATCCCCCGTTTGCCCAGACCTTCGAGGAGGCCCATGGTGGTGGTCGATTTACCTTCGCCCAGGGGGGTCGGGGTGATGGCGGTGACTTCGATGTACTTGCCGTCTGGTTTGTTTTTCAAGCGTTCGAGGCACTTCATGTAGTCAACGCGGCCGATTTTCTGGCCATGAGGGATGCGCTCATCTTTAGGGATTTCCAACTTATCGCACATCGCGTCAAAGGGGATCATCTCCGCTTCGGCAATTTCCGCAATCTGCCAGTCTTTTTGCTTAACCGGATCGTACTTCGCCATAAAAACCGCCTCCTTAAGGTATTATAATAATTTACTTTTTCCGGACATGCAAAAATGGCCGGGGTGCTCGCAAACTCGACCACAGGCGACCATCTCCTGGATGGGGTCACGCCAGGGCTCATACTTTTTTTCACATAGCCTCCCTTTTAAACGACGGGCCATAGGTTTGTCAATAAATTTTTTTACTCTGGGAAAGCCATGGGAGCGAAATTCTGGTGGATTTTTATATTTGACAACCCCTTTCTTTCTCCATAAAATTAAGTGAATAGATGTACAAGTCTGAGGCAGGCCCATCCCCGCGATTTTCCAGGAAGCGGCCCGGCAATCACAATTTCACACCCGCAGCTTCCGGTGCGGTGCGGCATCCGGTATAGAATAAAGGGAGGGGGAGCAGGAGTCTTTTTTTTTGCTCTGCATTCATGGGAGAGGAGGAACCTTATGGTCATCGGGGAATCAAAGCCCCTGGCGGAAATCCTGGAAAAGATCAAGGATTTTAAAAAGATTATAGTGGCCGGCTGCAAAGGTTGCGTCACTGTTTGTAACGTGGGCGGTGAGAAGGAAGTGGCTATCCTGGCCTCCGAACTCCGGATTGCCCGCAAGGCCGCCGGCAGCGAGCTGGAAGTGAAGGAATATACCTGCGAACGGCAGTGTGACCCGGAATACATCGAGCCTCTGGATGACCTGGTGGCCAACGCCGACGCCGTGGTCTCCATCGCCTGCAGCGTCGGGCCCCAGTACATCGTGGCCCGCTACCCCTACCTCAAGGTCTTTCCCGGGCTCAACACCACCAGCATTGGCGGCGCCGTGGAGCATGGAGTCTGGAAGGAGTTTTGCCAGGCCTGCGGCAACTGCATCATCGACGATTTCGGCGGCCTCTGCCCCATCACCCGCTGTGCCAAGCAGTTGCTCAACGGCCCCTGCGGCGGCTCTTCCCAGGGCATCTGCGAAGTGGGCAAGGGCAGCATCCCCTGCATCTGGCAGCTCATTTATGATCGTCTGCAGAACTTGGGGGAGCTTCACAAACTCACCGAAGTCCATTTATCTAAGGATTGGTCCACCAGCCGCGACGGCGGGCTACGCACATCGATACGGGAGGAGTTGAAACAATGACCGCCAAATATGTTGCGGGAAGCAAACTGGAAAAGATCTTCAAAAGCGGCCAGAAGGCAGTCACCGGCGAATGCGGCCCCCCCCGCGGGTCCGACGCCGAGCATT
>JBEKDQ010000271.1:0-3525 GCA_050014275.1 Desulfobaccales bacterium
TTGCCTCTCCCCCAGAGGTTGCCGAGCCTGCCAAACCCTCCGGGCTCCAATGGAACCTCCCCACTCCGGTGGTGAAGGTGTCCAAACCGCAGTGGCGCCTGCCCCCGCCCCGGTGGCATGATCTTTCCGGGCCCGGGAGGCTGCAGGCAATGGCGGCTAAATCAACCCGACCCAACCCCCCGCCCCGGTCAACGAAACCAGGTCTCTCCGGTTAATTATCTCTCTATTTAAGGGTTTTTAGCCTGGCCCAGGGCCGGGACCTGGGCGAACCCCAGCGGTTGCTTGCAGCTAAACCGGCTCCCCGGTCCAGGAACCGTCATTCCCCCTCGCGGCCAGGGGGCAGTCCGCCATAACTGCGGGAACTCTCCCAAGCCTATTTTAAATTTCTTCCTGGTTGCCGCATCAATCCCAGCATGATCATTATTTCACGGACCGCTGCTCGGGAAACCATGGGATAGCCTGATGTTTTGCGCCCCCGGACCACTGGCTGTGAAGCACTCCCAGCCTAGCTTCCTGAAGAGGACCATCATCCACGAGCAGCAGGGGTTTCGGGGCTACGCCAAGAAAAGGGTTACCAGGTTTCGCGGCATCTCTCTAGAAAATTTCTATTTACTTCTGAAGGAGCTGGAATTCAGGTACAACCAGCGTAAAAATGGTGAATCTTTCACAATCCTCGCCACTTATCTCACTAAGCCTGTGGCAGAACTTTTATAATGGGCCTAATTTTTTTAAAAAAATTTCAAAAAAGGGGTTGACAGATTTATACGTAATGGATAATAATCTGATAACGGAAAAGCCAAACTCAGCGTGAGCTGGGGACGGAAAGCTACGGGTCTCTGATCAAGGAGATAGCCGGGTTGCCCGAAGGGGGGTGATCCGGTTTTTTTGTTGCATCGGCCATAAGCGGCTTCACCGGAGAACCTTTCTGACTTTTAGTGGCTATGGCGATCGGCCCAGACACATGCGTGGTGGAAGGGGAAGATTCGCCCCAGGCAATAACGCAGAATTTACCTTTTAAAGAAGGGAGAATTCAAATGAAGCGGTTAGCGAAAATGAAACTTCCTCTACTGTCCGTGCTTGCGGCGTTGGTGGTGTTGTTATTGGTCGGGTTGGCGCCTTCCCCGGGCAACGCTAACACCTTTATATTAACCGGGAACTACTTGGATGTAGGAATCTCCAACAGCGGCGGCTTGATTAACGATACTCCCGGGGGACCTTATTACGCTGCCACCGGTTCCACCGGTATTAGGTACGCCCCCGCGGGTAATGGCATCTATACTGCGGTGGACTTTCTCACGCCGGGCAGCCCATTGGAGTTCTACTCCATAGGGGTTAACGGCATAAACCTGGGATCGGCCGGGTACTGGGATGGCAATACCTTCGGCATGAATACCACTAATGTGAGTACCGGGTCCGTACAAAGTTCTGCGAGCTTTAGTTTCGCAGGGGCCAGCACCCTACTTCTCATCCAGACCGTTCATTTTCTGAATAATTCCAAAGACATCAGCTTCACCATTGAAATGCAAAACCTCGGGGGCAGTACGCTCAACAACATCGTTTATGCCCGGGGTCTGGACCCGGACCCGGATTTCATTCCGTACGGCAATTATTCTACCAACAACTCTATCGCCGGCGGCGTGGTTACGGCAGTGGGCCCTCGCACTAATTATTCCATTGCCATTCAAAACGTAGGCAAGATCGCCGGGGTCCCCTCGATCACCGATTGGGATCAAAATCCTTATGACCTCCTCCTCCCCACAAACCTTGGCAATGGCGACTATACCATCGATATGGCCTGGGACATTGGCACCCTGTTGCCGGGGCAATCGGCGGAGGTCGATTTTCAATATAATATCAACGGTCCCGTGCCCCTGCCTCCCACCGTCCTCCTTCTGGGCAGCGGCCTGTTCTCCCTGGCGTTTCTGGGCAGAAGGCGCAAAAAGGTCTGAGCAAACTCCGATAAGCAAACAGGACAGGCAGGTCACATGGACCTGCCTGTTGTGTTTTTGGGGGTCTCTGGATAAGAACAGGTCTGGTGCGGGTTCGCGATTCTTGGGTATGGGCCAGCATAGCGGGATGTCCATGAAAAAGAGGATCATCAGGGATCTTGTCGCCTTTATTTCTCTCTTTTTCCTGGCGTTAGCCGGGGCTCCCGATTATGCCGTCGTTGCCACTCCCGCCGGGCTTCCTAACCTGGACAGGTCTCCCGCCGCGGACCAGCCCGGTTCCTGGGTCTCCTGCCAGTGCCCCCCAAAGTCGCCGAGACCAGCTGCGGATTTCTTCGGAGGCAAAACCCTCCAGACCGGGCCCCAAGGCCGGCAAATCTCCCCGACAGGAGGTAAGGGAGGCCAGGTGCCCGGAAGCCCAGGGGCTGGACCGACTCGTTATAAAAAATGCCCGCCTGCACGGGGTGGACCAGAAACTGGTGTGGGCGGTAATGCACCAGGAGTCCGGCTTCAATCCCCAGGCCGTGTCCCCCAAAGGAGCCATGGGATTGATGCAACTCATGCCCGACACTGCCGCCCTGATGGGGGTCACGGATCCCTTTGACGTGGAGCGGAATATTGCCGGGGGCATCAAATATCTGGTGCTCTGCCTGAGCCGGTTCCACCACGACCTCAGCCTGGCCCTGGCCGCCTACAACGCCGGACCACAGAATGTCGTCAAGTATCATGGTTGCCCGTTCCAGAGACGCAACATTATGTGGCAGCAGTGTTGGAGGATTATTCCGGGCCGCAGCCACACCGGGGTTTGAGGGCCAGGGCCCAGGGACTTGCCTCTCCCCCAGAGGTTGCCGGGCCTGCCAAACCCTCCGGGCTCCAATGGAACCTCCCCACTCCGGTGGTGAAGGTGTCCACACCGCAGTGGCGCCTGCCCCCGCCCCGGTGGCATGATCTTTCCGGGCCCGGGAGGCTGCAGGCAATGGCGGCTAAATCAACCCGACCCACCCCCCCGCCCCGGTCAACGAAACCAGGTCTCTCCGGTTGATTATCTCTCTATTTAAGGGTTTTTAGCCTGGCCCAGGGCCGGGACCTAGGCGAACCCCAGCGGTTGCTTGCAGCTAAACCGGCTCCCCGGTCCAGGAACCGTTATTCCCCCTCGCGGCCAGGGGGCAGTCCGCCATAACTGCGGGAACTCTCCAAAGCCTATTTTAAATTTCTTCCTGGTTGCCGCATCAATCCCAGCATGACCATTATTTCACGGACCGCTGCTCGGGAAACCGTGGGATAGCCTGATGAAAAGGATTGCCGCCGGTCAGGCGGGGTAGGCTCGCGGCAGCGAAAGTGGTGGCAATCGACCGCTGATTGTGCTATTCAAGTATAGTATCTAATATAAAAATTTTTTCCCTGGAGAAGCTGCATATGTGGAACCAGCAGGTACGTCGCCAATGGGTCCTGGCGGTTATATTGCTTTGGGTCGTTTTCCTTCTCAGCGGCTGTTCTTCAATGGAAGCCAAACGAGACAAATTTCTCGCTTCCGGCAAAGAGCTCTACCAGAAGGGGGATTATCTCCGGGCCCGGTTGC
>JBEKDQ010000272.1:0-3484 GCA_050014275.1 Desulfobaccales bacterium
AGGCCTAGCCCAGGAAACCACCATGTCTCTTGTCAACATTAACTTTGACTACCATTCACAATCAAGCGTATCTTAAACTAAGATACAAGGGTTGGGGTGAGGGGGAATTCTGATCGGTGTTCGCTAAAATCGCCAAAATCGCTTCCAGAACCCCCTCTGTTTCCTGCATGACCTGATTATTCCAAAATCGAAAGACGCGGTAACCCATCCTATTTGTGCCGAACGCTGAATATCTTGTTCCTCATTTTCGGCATGTGGCCCGCCATCAACTTCAATGACAAGGTTTTTCTCTACGCAGATAAAATCGACAATAAAGGAACCAACATGATGTTGCCGCCGGAATTTCCAGCCGTCAAGTTCTTGATTCCGCAAATGACGCCACAGCAGCCTTTCGGCATCAGTCATGCGTTTTCGCAAGGCCCTGGCGCTCTGGTTGGACACGAGCCACCCCTCACCCCAGCCCTCTCCCCTCTCAGGGGAGAGGGAGTTTTAGGGAACTGGTTACGGCATAAGCAAACTTTATCTGGCTGAGCACTATCTATTCTCCTCGGCGCAGAGTAACGTTTTCTTCAGAGAAAAGCCTACGGCTATATTTGTTATTGGTGCGGTTTCTTGCACACTGCAAAAACCTTGCCGGACACTATTACCCTCTCCCCCTTTTTCAAGGGGGGGTCAAAAGACCGTAGTTTGAAATGTCATAGCAATTATGAAGCATCACACCAGATTCGCCGGCTGAAAGCCTGTGCCCCTCGCCGGCTGGAAGCCGTGCCACTGCCGCGCCTGCTCGGCCTGGGGAGCAGCCTGATTGACAATGGGAGTTGTTAACCTTATGTTGAGGGAAACCCGACGGCGGCAAGGCTGTTTTAGCATCAGCCCGATTCCGGTCTGAATTCCTTGAGCCGTCTCTCATATTTCCAAGGAGAAGGCCCCATGAAAATGCAGGAATACATGCTCCAGGCCCTGAAAGAAGCGGTGCAGATGGAGTTGGATGGCCGGCAGTTCTACCTGGAAGCGGCCAGGAAAGTGCAAAACCCCGGGGTGCGCCAGATCCTGGAGTATCTGGCGGAATCGGAAAAGTACCATATCGAGAAGCTCAACGAAATCTACCGAAACCTGGAGAAGGACCCGGCCTGGACCGAGTCCATGGCTGCCTTTAGCCCGCCCCGGCACGAACCCGATATCTGCGTTCTGGCCATGGCCCAGTCGGACCAGGATACCCGCAGCGAGGACGATCTCCAGGCCCTGCGCACCGGCATTCAGATGGAGGACTGCTCCATCGACTACTACACCAAGCTGGCCCGGGAGAGCAAGAACCCCCTGGGCCGGCGCTTCTTCATGAGCGTGGCCCATGAGGAGCGCGGCCATTACCTCACTCTGATGGATATGCACAACTACCTGACCATGCCGGAAGACTGGTTTTATGTGAAACAGATGAGCAATGTGGATGGCCAGTGATTAAACCAAGGGCAAGAAGCGGAAGCTTCAGGAAGATAACCGGGTGGAACTGATCGTCATCGGCTCCGGCACCGGGGTGCCCTCCCTGCGGCGGGGCTCGCCGGCCCTGGCGGTGAGGGCCGCGGGCCGGGTCCTGCTCCTGGACTTGGGGGCCGGCACCCTGCGGTCCATGCTGCGGCAGGGCCTCAACTTCAACCAGATCGACATCCTGGCCCTGAGCCACCACCACCCTGACCACGTGGGGGACCTGGTCCCCTTTCTGTTCGCCACCCGCTACGCCCTGGGATATACCCGGCGGCAGCCCTTCTGGTTGCTGGCGGCCCGGGGCTTTGCCGGGTTTCTGGAGCGGCTTAAGTCCGCCTTCGACGATTGGCTGGAGCCGCCGGCGGGCCTCCTGCAACTCCGGGAGCTCTCCCCTGTCGGCCCTGATGAAGCGGCTTGGGAGGGTTTGCGGGTCAAGAGCGCCCCCACCAACCACATTGAGGGTAGCCTGGCCTTCCGCCTGGAGGCTGGGTCCCGTTCCCTGGTCTATTCCGGGGACACGGACGAAAGTGACTCCCTGGTGGCCCTGGCCCAGGGGGCCGACCTTCTGGTGCTGGAGGCGGCCAACCCCATCAAGATCCCGGGGCACCTGACCCCTACGGAGGCCGGACGCCTGGCGGCCCGGGCCGGGGTTCGGCGATTGCTGCTGACCCATTTTTACCCGCCGTGCGACGAGGTGGATGTGGCGGCCCTGGCGGCCCGGGAGTTTTCCGGGGAGATACTCCGGGCCGAGGATGGCTTGAGGGTTGATTTAGAAAACCAGGGTTCGCATCTCCAAAGCCAATGAGTTTTTACGGTTCAGGGGAATTGAGGGCCGAAACTGCTCACTCTTAGAGGAAAAAAGGTGGAACCGCCGCCCTCGGCAGTTCTTTGGTGACAGCGGCTTCCAGCCTGTTCCAAGGCGCCGGCGGGACGCCTGGGCCACCAAGAAATTTATCTTGATTTATCCCGGTAACCCGGTAATTCAGAGGCCTAATCCCTGAGAACGGGTGCGAAACTTGATTTATATAAAGGAGTTTGAGAAGATCGTTGAGAAGGGGCCGGAGGCTGCCGGGATCGCGGCGACCCCGAGCTGAGGGTGGTGGCCGTAAGGATTTGTTCGAAGTTCGTTAGCCGGCGGGGGCTGGGCCGGCTGGTGCTGGTGGCCCTGGTGATTGCCGGCCTGGCCGGCTGCGGCTCCAAGATCAGCAAGCATAATTTTGACCAGATCAAGTTGGGCATGACCCAGGAGGAGGTGCAGGGTATCCTGGGAACGCCCAGCGCAGCCACCGGCCTGGAGATTCCGGTGTTTTCGGGAACTACATCCAAATGGGCCCAGGGGGATATGCTTATCACCGTGCAGTTTGTCAATGGCCAGGTGGTGGCCAAGGAATTTTCCCAGCCCGCGCCGAAATAGTTTTCTGTTAACTGTTTTGGCTAAAATCAACAATCCGCAAAAAGAACTAATAAATTGGCAGGAGTTAAATAATCATCTGCAATTGAGCCAGGAGTGAGAGACGTGCCCATTATTACCATTTCCAGGGGATCTTACAGCCGCGGCAAGGAGGTTGCGGAAAAACTGGCCCAGGCCTTGGGTTATCAATGCCTTTCCCGGGATATCCTCCTGGAGGCCTCGGAGCGCTACAATATCCCGGAAATCAAGCTGATCCGGGCCATCCACGATGCGCCTTCAATTCTGGGACGCTTCTCTTATGAAAAAGAGACCTTCGTGTCCTACCTCCGGGCGGCCCTCTTGCGCCAGGTCCAGAAAGACAACGTGATTTACCACGGGTTGGCCGGGCATTTCTTGCTGCAAGGGATTCCCCACGTTCTCAAGGTGCGGATCATTGCCGACCTGGAGGATCGGGTGCAGGAGGAGATGAAGCGGGAAAAGATCTCCGCCGAGGAAGCCCGGCGGATTTTGCAGAAGGACGACGAAGAGCGTCGCAAATGGAGCAAACACCTTTATGGGATCGACACCTGGGACCCCAGCCTCTATGACCTGGTG
>JBEKDQ010000273.1:0-3449 GCA_050014275.1 Desulfobaccales bacterium
AAGAAAAGCCTCCAGGCGACCACGGGCCTCGAGCAATTCTTCTCTGTCCATGCGACCCATGCTCGCATAGGAGAGAATTATTGTCAATACTTAACGCAGTAGTACTAAGTACAACTTGGGAACGAGGTGAGAAAATGCGGATTTTATCTGTGTTCATCTGCGTGCATCTGCGGTAGAAAAAAATACATATCATGCGTCTCCAAACCATGCGCGCCCAAGGTTCCCTGACCCCCACCCGCCTCTACCTGGTGCGCCACGGCTTGCCTTTATTCCCTCCCCTGAGAGGGGGCGACACCGGGTGGGGGTGGAATCAGGTTTTTATGGTTCGAGAACCTGATCAAGTTGCCCCCCTCATCCCAACCTCTCCCCCGTTGGGGGAGAGGGAGTTTTTAAGAAGTCTTTTGGGGCAGATTCTTGGGAAACAGAGAAACCATAAAAAGTTAGACATAGTTATGGTGCGCAGTGCGCACCTATATGAAGCTTTTTGAAGCTAAATGTCATTCTGAGCGCAGCGAAGAATCTAGGTTTTTAAAATGCTTGCACCCTTCGCGGCCCCCAGGGTGACAAAATCGCTTTCCTCTCGTTCCCAAACCGAGCCTGGGAACGGCCCTCTAACCGCCAAGCCAAGTTTGGCAACCATTTTCGTTCACGAGTACAACATGGAAACCAGGTGAGAAAATGCGGGTTTATCTGTGTTCATCTGCGTGCATCTGCGGTAGAAAAGGATACATATAATGCGTCTCCAAGCCATGCGCGCCCAAGGTTCCCTGACCCCCACCCGCCTCTACCTGGTGCGCCACGGCCAGGTAGCCGAGGGCCACACCCATCGCTACCACGGCCACAACGACATCGGCCTCTCGCCCCAGGGCGAAAGGCAATTGCAGGAACTGGCGGCGCAGCTCCGGGGGGCGCCCCTGCAGGGAATCTACGCCTCGGACCTCACCCGGTCCTTAAACGGCGCCGAGGTCATCAGCCGGGGCCGGGAATTGACCCCCCAGGTAGTCCCGGAGTTCCGGGAGGTTAATTTTGGGGCTTGGGAGGGCCTGACCTTCGGAGAGATCCTGGAGCAGTACCCCAGCCAACTGGAGGCTCGCCTCCGGGACCTCCCGAGTTTCCGCATCCCCGGGGGCGAAAGCCTGGAGGACGTGGAAGCCCGGGCCCTGCCCCGGCTCCGGGAGTTGCTGGGCCGCCACCGAGACGCCGCCTTCCTCATCGTAGCCCACGCCGGCATCAACCGGGTCATCCTCTGCGAGGCCATGGGCCTGCCCCTGAAGCACCTCTTCCGGCTGGAGCAGAACTACGGCTGCCTCAATATCATCGATTACTTTCCGGACCTGGCGATGGTGCGTCTGCTGAATGGCGGGGTCAACGGCGCCGCGGCAGGGTAGGCGGGAAGCAAGGGGGGAGGGGAGGGACCCTTATAGGGCACGTCTTACGCGCCTTTTTATAGTTATCAGCTAGCAAAAGCAAAAGGCAAAAGGCAGAGGCAAAAGCTGAAAGCTGACCGCTAATAACGGCTGATGGCTGATAAACGCAGCCTTTCAGATGTAGGGTGCGCACTGCGCACCAAATTGCACAGGCGGGACGCCTATGCCACCAAATACAAATAGTGCGCACTGCACACCCTACGTTTTCTGAAAAACGTATTCCTGCAAGTAAGCGGCCCAGGCCGCCGGGTCCCTGGCGCTCTTCAGATATAGGGCGAAGTGGGCCTCATCCTGTTCGTAGTAACCGGGAAAGCCCGTGGGCGCCGCGCCCCCTGGGCAGTGCACCAGGGCGTTGAGGTGAATGGCCTGGATTAAGCGCCAGTCTGCTTCCTCCTGCAAAGGGCCGGGAACCCGCTCCTCCACCGTGGCGATCACCGTCCGGGCCGCCCTGAGGGCCAACGGCCAGTCCGCCAGCCGGGGGATGAGGAGATTTCCCAGGTCATCGCCTTTACTGCCGTGCACCAGGGTGACCTCCGGCGTCAGCGCCTTGACCACCACCAGGTCTTCGCCGCTGAAGGGGTCCGGTATGACCTGGAAATTGGCGTTGACCTCCAAATAGACCGATGCCAAGATCCCCCGCACCGGCAGAAATGGGACGCCCATGCCCCCCGCCTGGAGGGCTCGCAGCAGGGCGCCTCAGGGATACTCCCAGCACGCTAACCGCCCCTGCTCCACGGCCCGGCGAAAGTTAGGGGCCATACCGTATTCCTCCAGGACCACCTGGGCAAAATGGATGCGGTCGGACAAACCGGCTCCCGCCGCCAGGTCCACGTTGAGGCCCCCGGTGGGCACCGTGACCAGTCCCAGGTTCCGCCGGCCCTGGCGGATAAGTTCCCGGATCAGGGCCATGGGGGCGGCCCTGGTGTGGCCCGTCAGGGCCACCAGGTCGCGGTCTTTCACCAGGGCCGCGGCCCCGGCCAGATCAGTCCAGACAGGTGGCATGGCGATCTCCCGGAATGGGATGCTGGTCCAACAGGGCCAGCAGGTTCAACAGAATGCGGGCGGTGGCCCCCCAGATCAGCTCCCCGTCTCCTCGCCAGTCACAGACCCTGGTGTTGCGCCCCTGATAATGGTAGGTTCTGCTGCTCCAGCGGGCCGGGTCAAAAAAGCCCTCCAGTGGCAGAAGCAGCAACCTTTCTACTTCCTGGGGGTTGGGGTGAAACTCGTAAGGGTGGGGGATCAGGCCCAGAAAGGGGGTGATGCGATAGCCGGTCATGGTGGCCACCGCCGCCAGGGCCCCAAGTAATTCCACCACCCGGGGGTCGAGGCCGATCTCTTCTCGGGTCTCCCGCAGGGCGGTGGTCAGTAGGTCTGGGTCATCGGGGGTCCTCACCCCCCCGGGAAAGGAGATCTGGCCCCGGTGGTCTTTGAGGGTAAGGGTGCGCTGGGTGAATAACAGATGAGCTTCCCCCCCATCTTTGAAAAACAGCGGCGCCAGCACCGCGGCGGGCACCAGGCCAGGCGTCGCCGCCGGTTCAGGCGGATTCAGGGCGAGGCGGGATTTCAACAAAGAGACCAGGGGGCGGCTCATGGCCATACTTATCACGGAAATCCCTTTCAGACAAGAAAGCATCCGGTTCTCTCAGGCTATCTTCTAGAAGTGAAGCCCCAGGCGCTAGGTCGACTAGTGTTGCGCTTCGTAAATAGTATGGATTAAATTCAAGCGAAAACCTAAGTTCCAATGGTATTAAAGTCCCCTTTTGGAAAAGTGGGATTTAGGGGATTTCAGGAGGTTATTTTAAATCCCCCCTGTTCCCAGTAGTGTCCGGTAGCAATTCCCCGTTTTACCGCATGAACGTGATCATCTGTGCCCTGCCGATCCCGGACTTTTTCCTGGGACATGATTGGCCGCGATTATAACTTCTCCCTCTCCCCCTCGAGGGGGAGAGCGACTGTCTTGTTTGTCAAGCTGCAATAGGCAGCTGTGGGTTCCAGTAGGTACCGTTTTTGAGCATGGCATTA
>JBEKDQ010000274.1:0-3436 GCA_050014275.1 Desulfobaccales bacterium
TCTCGGAAGATACGCGCGAGGGCATCGACTTTTTGCCCCTGACCGTGGATTACCTGGAGAAGGCCTATGCCGCCGGGCGGGTTCCCGGGGGCTTCTTCCGGCGCGAGATCGGCCGCCCCAGCGAAAAGGAGACTCTCACTTCCCGATTCATAGACCGGCCTTTGCGCCCCTTGTTTCCCAAGGGGGTGAAAAATGAGATCCAGATCATTGCCACGGTGTTGTCCGGCGATCTGGAGATCGACCCGGACATCGTCGCCCTGAACGGGGCGGCGGCAGCCCTGGAAATCTCGGACATCCCCTTCCAGGGCCCGGTGGCCGCGGTGCGGGTGGGGAAGATTGCGGGTCAACTGGTGGTCAACCCCACCAACTCGCAACTGAAGGAAAGCGCCCTCAACCTCATCGTGGCCGGGGCGCCGCAAGGATTGGTGATGGTGGAAGCCGGAGCCCGGATGATCTCGGAAGATGAGGTGTTGGAAGCCCTGTTTTACGCCCAGGAGCAGCTGCAGCCCATCCTGGAGCTGATTACCCGGATGCGCCAGGAAATCGGCCTGAGCAAGCGGCTCCCCCCGGAAGCCCCGGATTATGGGGACCTGGCGGAAAGAGTAGCGGCTCAGGCCCGGGAGCGTATCCTGAAGGCGGTACAGCCGCAGGAGAAGAAAGCCCGCAACCAAGGCCTGGCGCAAGCCTATAAAGAAGTATTGGCCGAACTGGGAGAGGAGGTCCTGGGAAAAGAAAAGTTGGTGGCCAATCTCTTCAAGGAGACCCAGAAGCGAGTGGTGCGGCATATGGTGCTGGACCGGCAGCGGCGCATCGATGGCCGCAGCTTCAACCAGGTCCGGGAGATCAGCGGAGAAGTCGGCATGTTGAGCCGCACCCACGGCTCGGCCATCTTCACCCGGGGGGAGACCCAGGCCCTGGTGGTGACCACCCTGGGCACTCCCTCCGATGAGCAGAAGATCGAGACCCTGGTGGGGGAAACCTTCAAATCCTTCATGCTGCACTATAATTTTCCGCCCTATTCGGTGGGAGAGACACGGCCACTGCGGGGCCCGGGACGCCGGGAAATCGGCCATGGCGCCCTGGCGGAGCGGGCCATCTCCCAGGTATTGCCGTCGGCGGAAGATTTCCCCTATACCATCCGCATTGTCTCCGAGATCCTCTCCTCCAACGGCTCCTCTTCCATGGCCACGGTCTGCGGCTCCTCCATGTCCCTGATGGACGCCGGAGTACCTATCAAAGCCGCGGTGGGGGGGGTGGCCATGGGCCTCATCAAGGAAGAGGAGCGGGTAGCGGTGCTCTCGGACATCCTGGGGGATGAAGACGCCCTGGGAGACATGGACTTCAAGGTGGCCGGCACCGCCGCCGGCATTACCGCCTTGCAGATGGACATCAAGATGACCGGCCTCACCCGGGAGATCATGGGCCAGGCCCTGACCCAGGCCCGGGAGGCCCGGCTGCATATTCTGGGAGAAATGGACAAGATCATTGACGCCCCCTCTCCCGAACTCAAGGAACATGCTCCCAAGATCATCGTCCTCACCATCAATCCCGACAAGATCCGGGATGTCATCGGTCCCGGCGGCAAGATGGTAAAGCAGATCGTGGCGGCCACGGGGGTGAAGGTCGACATCGAAGACGATGGCCGCATTCACATCTCCTCGCCGGACCAGAAGGCTGCCGACGAAGCCATCCGCCTCATCAAGGAGATCACCGCCGAGGCGGAGATCGGCAAGGTCTATCACGGCAAGGTGAAGAAGATTATGGACTTCGGCGCCTTTGTAGAGATCCTCCCAGGCACCGACGGTCTGGTGCATATCTCGGAGCTGGCCCATGAGCGGGTGAAGGCCGTCACCGATGTCCTCAAGGAAGGCGACGAGTTGGATGTAAAGGTCCTGGAGATCGACCGCCAGGGCAAGATTCGCCTGTCCCGCAAGGTCCTGCTGCCGGTGCCGGAGGGCCTGCCGCCGGAGCCGGAGAGGGATAGGAGACGCGGCCATGTACCGAAAAAGCGTTTTGACTAACGGCCTGAGGGTAGTTTCTGAGGAATTGCCCCACTTCCATTCGGTGGCCGTGGGGGTGTGGCTCAACATGGGCTCCAGGGACGAGACTCGAGAAGAGAACGGTCTCAGCCATTTTTTGGAGCACATGGCCTTCAAAGGCACCCCCAGGCGCACCGCCTTGGAGATCGCCCGGGAGATCGACCAGATCGGCGGCTCCTGCAACGCCTTCACCAGCAAGGAGCAGACCTGCTTTCACGGCAGGGTGTTGGCGGAGCATCTGGACCGGCTGGTTGACCTGCTGGGCGACCTGTTCTTAAACCCCCTTTACTCCTCCCAAGACCTGGAGCGGGAGCGCCAGGTCATTCTGGAGGAGATCTGCGCCCAGGACGACAACCCGGAAGACCAGGTGCAGATTGCCTTCAGCCGCCATTTCTGGGGGGATAGCCCCATGGGCCGGCCCATCCTGGGGGAGGCTGGGCACATCGCGGGGGTGAACCGGGAAGACCTGCTGGCCTACCGGCAGGCCAGTTATCGCCCGGAGGAGACGGTGGTGGCCGCTGCGGGCCGGGTGCGGCACCAGGACCTGGAGAATCTGGTGGGCCGCCATTTCCAGGATTTTGCCAATGGCCGCTCTCCCCGGGATCGCCCTGCCGCCAGCTACCATCCCGGAGTCAGTGCCGTACCCCGGGACCTGGAGCAGGTCTATCTCTGTCTCGGCACCCGGGGCCTGGCCGCCAGCGACTCCCGCCGCTTTGCCGCCACCATGCTCCAGTTAATCCTGGGGGGCAATATGAGTTCCCGCCTCTTCCAGGTGATCCGGGAGCAGTTAGGCCTGGCTTATTCCATTTTCTCGTTTCTCAGCTTCTTCCGCGACACCGGCCTGCTGGGCATCTCGGCGGGGGTTAGCCCAATGAACCTGGAGGCCCTGCTGGCCGCGATCAACCCCGAATTAAAGAGGCTGAAAGACCAGGCGGTCCCGGCGGCGGAACTGCAGGCGGCCCGGGAATACCTGCGGGGGTCCATCTATCTGAGCGCTGAAGACGTGGACCACATGATGATGCGCCTGGCCAAGAATGAGATTCATTTCGGCCACAATATTCCTTTGGAGGACATCATCGCCGGCCTGATGCGGGTCACCACGTCCGAGATTCAGGAACTGGCCCGGGAGCTGTTCCGCCCGGAAAACTGGGCAGCTACCCTGATGGGGCCGGTAACGCCGGATTTTAGCCGCATCCTGGACTTCTAGGGTTGTCGTTCGTAAATAGTATGGCACTAAATCAAGAAAACCTGGGTTCCAAGGGCATAAAGTCCCCCTTTGGAAAGGCGATTATCCACTACTTGACTTATAGTTTCGGATGTGTTATATTGGTAATCATCAAGGTTTGAAGGAGATTCCCGATGAGAACCAAGACCGTCCGACAGATGACCATGGATGA
>JBEKDQ010000275.1:0-3433 GCA_050014275.1 Desulfobaccales bacterium
CAGCCGGGAGCCGAAGACCTTGCGGCGCCGCTCCAGGAAGAGTTTGGCCAGGTGGCGGAAGATGAGAAAGGTGAAGAGCAGCAGCAGAAAGGCGTTGATATTCAGGAGGCCAAAGGCCAGAAGACTGCCGGCCACCGGTTGGCCACCCTGGTGCGCCAGGCGCACTTCCAGGGTAGTTATGGCCACTACCAGCGCCAGGGTGAGGGCGATGAGGACTCGTTCCCGCCGGCGCTTGCGAGATTGCCTGAGTTGTTCCGAAGTGGGAGCGCGGTTAGTTTGCATCAGCCTCTCAGCGGCAACCAGACGGTGAAGATGCTGCCGACCTCCGGAGTGGTTTCTAGATCGATGGTCCCGCCGTGGTCGGTGATGATCTTGTGGACTACTGCCAGTCCCAAACCGGTGCCTTTTTCCTTGGTGGTGAAAAAAGGGTGAAAGATCTTGT
The DNA here is from genome assembly GCA_050014275.1 of Desulfobaccales bacterium. Taxonomy (GTDB): domain Bacteria; phylum Desulfobacterota; class Desulfobaccia; order Desulfobaccales; family 0-14-0-80-60-11; genus JAPLJC01. The sequence continues at coordinate 443 of JBEKDQ010000275.1, forward strand.
TCTTGACTTCCGGAGTCATGCCTTTTCCGGTGTCCCGGATGGAAAACCATACCTGGCCGTCCTGGGAGCCGCTGGCCAGGATGATGCGGCCACCGGGGCCGGTGGTCTCCAGGGCGTTCTTGAGGAGGTTGAGCAATGCCTGGTTGAGCTGGGTGGGGTCGGCTTCGATCGAGGGCAGGTGGGAGTCCAGCCGCTCTTCCAGGTTGATGCCCTTGTCCTCGGCAGCCGGGCCCATCAAGGCCAGGACCTCCCGGATAATTTCATTCAGGTTGACGGGGCGCTTTAGAGGATGCACTGGCCGCAAAAAATCCCGCAAATCGCCGAGGAATGACTCCAGGCGCTTGACTTCCTCTTGGATGACCCGGAGTTTCTCCCGTTGGGCGGGATTGGTAAGACTCCGCTCCACCTGGCCGGCCAGGCCGCCGATAACCATGAGGGGATTCTTGATTTCATGGCTGACGTAGGCCGCGGCTTCGCCCACCGCGGCAAAGCGCTCCGAATGCATCAGGCGCTCCTGGGAATCCACCAGTTCCCTGGTCTTGATCTCCACCTGGCGGGCCAAGGCCCTGCTAAAGGCCAGGGCGCTGGCGATCAAGACGCCGCTGCCCAGCACCACCACCACCAGGAACAGACCCGCCAGAAACTGCTCCTGGCGCAGCACCATCTGCACTTCGCCGGAGACTTCCTCCACCGGGGCCACCACCGCCACACCCCAAAGGTTGTGGCCCTGATCCTCCAGGTCGGTCACCCCGGTGATCAAGCCCTTGGTGAAGGTGACGGGGGTGTAGGCCGCCAGCTTGGGCATCAGCCCCACTTTTTGCCGGTGCCAGCCTGAATCGTATTCCGTCATCCCTTCCTTACCCCCCAGAAGAGCGGCGTTAAGTTCCCGCAAGCCCCGGAAGGCGATTTTGGGATTACGGGCGATGCGGATCTGCATGGCATCGCGGCCTACAAAATCCTTATCATAATGGGCCAGGAAGATCTGGTCCTGATCGATGATCCAGGCATAGCCCGTCTGGCCGGAGCGCACCCCGGCAATCACTTTTTCACAGATGAAGAACGGATCCAGGAGAAATTCCACCACCCCGGAAAAGACCTGGTCCCTTCCCCAATAGAGGGGGGTGAGGAAACGCATGACCCGGCGCCCCTTCCAGGCGGGATCGGCATAGTCAAAGGTCTTGCTCAGAAAGAGGCGGCCGCGATGGGCCGGGTCACGAGCCCACCGCAGATAAGCGGCAGGTAGCGCCGGGTACCTGGCTGGCAGAGGCGAGGCCCCGGCCCTAAGGTCCTGCACCTCCTGCCCGGCGGCGTTATAGCGGCGGATATCCAGGATGCCGAAGCGCCGGTGCCGGCCAAACCTTTCCGCCATGATGTCGTTCAGCTCCCGCTCCCGGGGCAGGGCGCTTTGAAATAATCCGGCATAGCCCATGAGGGCGTTCCCGAGAAGATCGAAATAGGAGTCCACATTGTCGCCAATCTTCCGGGCCAGCATCAGTTGCTGCTGGTTGAACTGGTTTTTGAGGATAACTTCGACTTTTAGATTGAGTTTCTGCCAGGAGGAATAGAAGAGAAGGGTGAGGATCGCGGCGCCGGTAAGGATGAGGCTAATGGTCACTGGCAGGGAGAAGGCCCCCCGGGTCCGGCTGGCTTTCATCTTGGTATATTCCCTTAAACTTTATATATTTATCATTCTTGCGGGGCCTTGGCAAGCATGGGCTGGGAGGGATCGGCTCAGGGTGGCGTGAGGCTGCATACAAAAATTCCCAAAAAATTATGAGGTTCCGGCCCTGGGAAAGCGAGGGTTAGGGGCTAGTGTCATGTTTCAGGAAAACCTTAATAAATGAGCCAGCTTTATTCCCTCCCCTTTGAGGCGGCGACATCGGGTGGGGGTGATTATTTGTTCTGCTATCTCCAAATGTTATCACCCTCCCCCCAATCCCCTCCCCTCAAGGGAGGGGGAGTTTTGGGGCCAAGAGATATTAAAGATATCCCGAGACACAGTAGTGTCCGGCAACAAAATTGCAAGGGGAAGATTACACTATCTCGCAGTTAAACTCTATGCCATTGTAATTTCAGCGATATCAACATATTATATCGATCCAATAAATCTCCTCTCCCCTGCGAGGGGACGACACCGGGTGAGGGGTGATTTCATTGGCCGTTACATACCCCCCTCACCCTGCCTTTCCCCCCAAGGGGGGAGAGGGAAATAGCTTGTAAATTCCATGAATTGCTCAGATAGGGGGCATAGCTAAGTTCAAACAAATCCCTACTGCCTGCCTCAAAGCAAAAACCTTGCCGGACACTACTGGGTTGATGTCCTGATTGCTAACCTAAATCTAAAAATTATCCATGCCAGCACCGGCCACTGATCACTGACCACTGTCCTTACCGGCCTTTTCCTGCTTGCAGGCCTCCCAGATGGCCTCCATCTCTTCCAGGGTGGCGGTCTCCGGGGTCTTGCCTGCCTTGGCCAGGGTGCGCTCCACCACGTGAAACCGTTTGATGAACTTGTAGATGGTTCGCCTAAGGGCCCTCTCGGAATCGAGGTTCAGAAAGCGGGCCACGTTTACCAGGGAAAAGAGGAGATCCCCCAGCTCTTCCTCCCGGGCGGGGTTGGCAGGGCCGGTGAGGGCCTGACGGAATTCCTGCCATTCTTCCTCCACCTTGTCCAGGGCTCCCTGCACCTGGGGCCAGTCGAAGCCCAGGCGAGCCGCGGCCTCCCCCAGGCGTTGGGCTTGAACCAGGGCGGGGAGCGCCGGCGACACCTTGCCCAGGGCGCCCGGGGCCACTTTGCCCTCCCGGGCCTTGGCCTGTTGCCAGAGGCGCCGCAGGTCCTCCTGGGTCTTGGCCTCCTCACCCTGGAAGACATGGGGATGCCGGTGGATCATCTTGGCGGCGATCCCGGCCACCACCTCCACCAGGGAAAAGTCGCCCCGCTCCTGGTAAAGGTCGCTTAAGAAGACCAGGTGCAGCAGCAGGTCTCCCAAC
>JBEKDQ010000276.1:0-3415 GCA_050014275.1 Desulfobaccales bacterium
CCATCCCCTGCCGCACCACTATTGGTTGCCCCTGGACGGACGCCGCCGCCTCCTGGGCTTCATCACCATTTTGGTATTTGCCCTGACCTTTTGCCCCACGCCCCTCAGCCTGGTTTCTGGTGTTGATAAGTCAAACGGCGAGGGGATCCAGGCAAGCAAGGCCGCCACTGGGCAAAGGGAGTCAACCGTGGTTGAATTTAGTAGAGGGGCCCCGCCGGGTCATCCCGCTGGTTTGCCGTGGAAAACCGGACCAGAAGGCTGGTTTAGTGAGGCTCATTCAACATTCTGATTAATCTCTAATTGGAAAAGGGTAACAAGAGTGGCTTTTAAATCATCCGACACCTACAAGTACTGCCCCCAGTGCGGTGGATCTCTGGAAAGGCGCATCATTAAGTCCGGAGGGCCGGAGCGGCTGGTATGCCGCGAATGCAACTACGTCCTTTATGAGGACCCCAAGGTGGCGGTCATTGCCGTGGTCCCCAAGGATGGCGGGGTGGTCATGACGCGCCGCGCGGTGAACCCGGGCTACGGCCTCTGGGTATTGCCCGGCGGCTTCATGGATGTGGGGGAGTTGTTGGAGGAAGCGGTGATTCGTGAGGTTGAGGAGGAGGCCAACTTAAAGGTGCGGGTGGAGCGGCTCCTGGGGGTTTACTCTTACAAGGACAGCAGCACCGTGGTGGTCGCCTATCTGACCGAATATCTGGAAGGGCAAATGGCCCCGGGGGAAGAACTCCTGGATATCGGGATCTTTCCCGATGGCGAGATTCCCTGGGACAAGATTCCCTTCCGCGCCACCAAGAGCACCCTGGACGAATATTTCAAGCTCAAGGAATTGAGGGATCACCAGTAGACGAAATTCTTCTGCAGCAGGCTCATCAGGCAGATGAGGCCGAAAAGCACGAACAACCATATCCCAATTCTGCCAGCCAGGGCTTTCATTCATTCCTCCTGCAGCTCATTGGTTGGGGGGTGAGCGGGTGGTCCCAGTAACCCGGGTAAGGGCAACGCTCCCTCAGGTAATCCAGGTTCCGGGGCCTTTAACCTGGCGCCTTATTCAGCCTCTAGCCCACCAAGCGAGCAAGTTGAGGTAGAGGTAACAGAGGGAAGTCCAATAGATCAAAATTCCCAGGGCCATGGTTTCCCCTTTCAGGCCCTTCAGCTCTGTCTTGCCGTGCTGAAGAGGCGGTGGCGCTTTCCGGCGGAACTCGAAGGTCGGAAAAGCGGATTTGTGTAGTTAGATGGGAATCGGGCCGATTTGTTAAGCCGGGCGGGGGACGGGATAATTATGAACAGCCGGGAAGGCGGGATAGACTCCCGCAGGGAAAGATTGCGGCAGCTCCTCAAGCAAAAATCCTTCCATTACCGTCCCCAGCAACCCTTTAGACTGGCGTCGGGACGGGAGAGTCCCTATTACATCGACTGCCGGCCCACGACCCACAATGCCCAGGGCCTCTTCCTCATCGGCGAGATTTTTTGGGAGATGCTCCGGAGCCTTCAGGTGAAAGCGGTGGGCGGCCTCACCCTCGGGGCGGACCCCATCGCCCACGCCGTCGCCCTCACCAGTTTTCTCAAGGGCCGGCCCCTCAACGCCTTCTCGGTGCGCAAACAGGCCAAGGAGCACGGCGCCGGCGGACTACTGGTGGGTGATGTCCAGCCCGGAGACCGGGTGGTGATTCTGGAAGACGTCATCACCACCGGGGCCTCCACCCTCAAGGCCATTGCCGCGGCCCGGGACTTCGGCCTCCAGGTGGTCAAGGTCCTGATCCTGGTGGACCGGCAGGAAGGGGGCTGGGAGGCGGTGGCCGCGGCCGTCCCCCAGGTCGAGGCGCTGTTTACCCTGGCTGATTTAAAAAATCCTTAAAGGACAATACCTGCGCCGGATTTGGAAAATCTGGCGCCTGCGAGAAAGCGCCATGAGTTATAAAGATGTGGAGATTTTGCTGGTGGAGGACAACCCCCACGACGTGGAACTCACCCTGCGGGCCTTGAAGAAACACAACCTGGCCAATAAGGTGCAGGTGGTCAAAGACGGGGCCGAGGCCCTGGATTTTATCTTCAACACCGGCTCCTTCGCCGGGCAGACCAACCACCTGAAGGTGATCCTGCTGGACCTGAAACTTCCCAAGGTGAGCGGTCTGGAGGTGCTCCAGAGGCTGAAGGACGAGGAGCGCACCAGGTCCATTCCGGTGGTGGTCCTGACCTCGTCCCACGAAGACCGGGATATCCAGGAGTGTTATCGGCTGGGGGTGAACAGCTACGTGGTCAAGCCGGTGGAGTTCGAGGCCTTCGCCAGGACCGTGGCGGAGATGGGCTTCTATTGGCTGCTGGTGAATAAGCCGGTTTAGATTCCCGCTGGCTACCACATAATTTCGACTGATATTTGATTGGGAGAAGATTATGATTAAAAAATCAATATTCTAAATTCGCCGCTTATTCGCTGTTATTAACGGGAGCACCAAAAGAATTCCGGTTGTTCCCCCTCCTCCAATGGGGGGAGGGGTTAATAATATATTGGAGGCAATCTCATGGGCTATACAATTAATTGTGACGCGTGCGAGCAGGCTTCTTGGGCTGGTAATATTGTTGAGTTGATTGAGAATCATACTGACGATAATCAAATGTTCAAATGCACAAATTGTGGTTCATCGGGGGCATATATCCACAAAATCTACGAAACCCAGGGCAACGAAGACCCATGGGAGCCCTATTTTAAAGGTATAATCCGTATTGACTACAAGGAAGCAGAATTGAAGGATTACCATCCTTATGTTTTTCTTATAGGTCATGGCGGGCCGCAGGAAAAGGTCAACTCTTTACAGATTAGCTATTACAAGGATCTACGAGAGACCGGTGGATCGCTAAAGCATGGCCACGGCCCTGGCGGTGCACCAGTGATAGGTCTTTCTGACTTCGCAAATATCCTTCATAAGCTTATTGGCATTGGGGTGATGCCAGATTAATAAATCTGCATTAATATCTCTTGGCCCCAAAACTCCCCCTCCCTTTAGGGGCCCTTTAGGTGAGGGGGTTGGGGGAGGGTGACAATGTTTGGAGGCAAAAGAACAAATAATCACCCCCACCCAGTATCGCCCCCTCAAAGGGGGAAATAAAGCGGGTTCGGTTCTGGCTGCGGCTCGGAGTTAAGCCGCCTGGGGTAACCGGCTTCTTCCGCAACAGGCGCCACTTAAGGTGCGCCAGGCCGGCAGCGGAGCTCATTCCTCCTCAGAAATCCACGGCCTCGGCGGTGATTTGCAGTTTGGCGCTGGTCGCCTGGGGCGGCAGGCTCACAATCCCGGTGACGGTTACCGGCTTTTCCAGGGGGGTGGAGGTGAGGCGGACCACCGTTTTTTCATCTGGGAGGCTGCCCAGGAGGACCTCCACCATCCCTTCCGGGGCCACCAGGAGCAAGGACTTG
>JBEKDQ010000277.1:0-3411 GCA_050014275.1 Desulfobaccales bacterium
TTCCCGCCGGGGTTTTTGGTAAATCCCCGTCAGTGGCCGGCCTCAGCCTTGCTTCCTCCGTCCCCCATCACAGCGGCGGGACCGCCCCGGATTCGCACCGGGTTCCGGATTGCCTGGAAGTTCTTATTGAATTTATCATTAGCACGCCAGGGGCCCTTTGTCAAGACCCGCAGCCGGGAATGGTCACAAGTGATCCAGGGTATACCCAACGGCTCGGGGGGATTTCAGACCATGTTTGGAGTTTGGAAAAAATTGCGGATTTGGTGAACTAATCTTATGGATTAGCGGTTATATATAGGTCTTGAGTTCTTTCCCAAAATCCGAAGCCAAATTCATCAAAAATTGTATTTCGGCCAAGCAATCCTTGATAGAGTGGATTATGAGGAAGTTGAAGAAGAATAACCGGACAAGCAATTACTTTGCCGAAGATTTCCATGCTCGCCTGATATTGATAACCTTGTGCTAAGACAGGAGAAGCATTGGTAATATTGCATGGCGTCCCTTGATTCCAAGATTGCAATTCTAAAAGGGAATACAACTTTGCACTTAGCATGGTGGTACTTGCGCCAGTATCAAAAAGCAATGGTATATTTCTTTTTTTACCACTTGGAGCTATAATGCTTACCTCTACTATTGGTAGCCGTATTAGTGTGCCACTATGCAAAGCCTGGCGGAACTTGATTACTTGCTCGAAATCTTTAGATACCATAGGCATGTTCCCATTCTACAGGTTCTGCTGATATAAAGGTCACTAGAGGTTTATCTATATCGACAATGAGAGTAAGAAGTTCTGGTAGCGTAGGAGCCGATGCAATTATCTCATGGTCCCCAACAGCTATCCATTGATCAGCGTATCTTTCCTGAATTAATTGAAGATTCTCGCTTAGCCAGTCCATTCTACTTCCCTCTTTTGTTGAGGGACGATCTGCACGTATAACGGCTGCCTCCTCTTCGGAAACAAATCCCGGGAAAAATCGCCAATATTTTAATCCCAAGGCCCCTGTTTTAGTCACATTCCATTCCATTCTAATTCTATCAAGATCTGCCAGGAATTCCTTACAAGAAGTAGCATTAGTTGGCACCGACTCTATTATTGTCCTTAAGCTGCCGATAAAATCCTCGCTTACTTTCATTGTAGTTCCACCTTTGTTTTCTCAATCAAAACTTTTCCAAAATTTTGGGCATGTGGAACGCTAATAGTAATTGTTGCCTTTAATCGGGAAACAACCTTTGTAATTTTGCCATCACGATCTGGTACCCCAGGAATAGTCTCATAAAGTTGCATTACGACTTCATTGCCCGTTGAAACGACCTGAGCAAAGTCACAATAAAAGGAAATTGCATCTGGCGATTGTTCGAAAGATCGCTCTACCTCTAATCCCTGTAGCGCGCCTTTTTCTCCATTCATGATCATCTCCTTAATCGAATTTATAAATGATTCCCAAAAATGATAGATAATCATCAAACGGAAAAAGACAATACCAGCATCCATTCCTCTTGTCAAAATATTTATATAATCAACCAAATATATCTACATCGCATAGGACAAACGATCCCTGATAATTAATCTTATTGGCTATGGTTCTCGATGGCAAGATGAAACTGACCCAAACCCAGCCGCTCAATCGCCTTGACAACAGGCCCCCTGGCGGGTTAAATTTTCTTTTTGAAACAGGTTTCACAAAGGTGGGGGATGATTAAGGCGATTCGGGGCATGCGGGACCTGCTGCCCCCGGAAACGGCCCGGTGGCAATGGGTGGAGCAGGTGGCCCGGGAGGTCTTCGCCCTCTATGGCTACCGGGAGATCCGTCTGCCCCTGCTGGAACGCACCGAGCTCTTTGCCCGCTCCATCGGGGCCGACACTGACATCGTCGGCAAGGAGATGTACAGCTTTCCGGACCGCAAGGGCGAATCCCTGACCCTGCGCCCCGAGGCCACCGCCTCGGTGCTGCGGGCGGTCCTGGAAAACGGCCTGGACAAGGGCGGCGGAGTCAAAAAGCTTTACACCCTGGGGCCCATGTTCCGCTACGAACGGCCCCAGAAGGGGCGCTACCGCCAGTTTTACCAGATCAACGGCGAGGCCTTCGGGGTGGAGGCCCCGGAGCTGGACGCGGAGGTCGTTCTGCTTCTCTTGGAAATCCTGGGGCGCCTGCGACTGGGGGCGGTGCGCTTGTTAATCAATTCTTTGGGTTGCCCGGAGTGCCAGGTGAAGTTCAAGGCGGCCCTGGGCCTGTTTCTCATCAGCCGGGAGGGTCTATGCGAAGACTGCCAGCGGCGCCGGACCACCAATCCCTTGCGGGTCCTGGACTGCAAGTCGGTCCATTGCAAAGAGATTTTAAAAGACGCCCCGGTGATCCGGGATTATCTGTGCGCCGGCTGCGCCGCCCATTTCGCCCGGGTGCTGGAGTTGCTGCGCCGCTTTGGGGTGGCCTACGAGGAGCAGCCCCGACTGGTGCGAGGGCTGGACTACTATACCGGCACCGCCTTTGAGGTGGTGGCCCCGGGGTTGGGTGCCCAGGACGCGGTGGCCGGAGGCGGCCGCTACAACGCCCTGTCCCAGCAACTGGGCGGCCCGGCCCTGCCCGCGGTGGGCTTTGCCATCGGCCAGGATCGCCTCCTGGAAGTCTTGCCCCGTGACCCTTTGGGCCAGGACCGGGAATTCAAGGTCTTCCTGGCGGCCCTGGGCGGGGCGGCCCGGGATCGGGCCTTTGTCTTGCTGCAAGAGCTGCGGCAGCACGATATCGCCGTCGAAATGGACCTGGAAGGGCGCTCTCTCAAGGCGCAGATGTCCCTGGCGGATCGTCTCAGGGCCGCCTGCGTGATCATCATCGGCGAAAAGGAATTGACCGACAATAAAGCCCAGGTTCGGGATATGGCTGCCGCACATCAGCAATCAATATCTTTCGCTGGCATTGTGGATCATCTGGAGATGGTAAAAGAGCGCCGCGCCAATGTATCAGAAATTCTAAATCAGACTCTCGCGCCGCGGTAATCGGGCGTGGCGGCAGGTCAGTTTTCAGTTTTTGGGTTTTCGGTTTTTTATTAGCGGTCAGCTTTTGGGTTTTTGCTTTTAGCTGACTGCTGATCGCTGAGAGCTGACAGCTATTAGGGGGATTCTGTTCAGGTTTCCTGAAAATCCCCCGCCCCCCCTTGAAAAGGGGGAGAAGGGATACCAGTGTTCGATAACTTGGATGGCTTAAACAGAACCCACTCCTGCGGAGAATTGCGCCTCGAGGACGCCGGTCGCGAAGTGGTGCTGATGGGCTGGGTGCAGCGGCGGCGGGACCACGGCGGCCTCATCTTCGTGGACTTGCGGGACCGCCGCGGCCTGACCCAGGTGGTCTTCAATCCGGAGATCAACCCGGATACCCATAACAAGGCCGGAGTGCTGCGGGACGAATTTGTTCTGGC
>JBEKDQ010000278.1:0-3411 GCA_050014275.1 Desulfobaccales bacterium
ACAGGGCATAGCGCGTCCCGGGGGAAAGGTTTGGGCAGTCCTCCGGACGGATGAGGCCCGCCTTGAGCCTGGCGGCCAGCATGGCGCAGTCGGACGCCCCGGCGCCCCGGCATTCCTCCTGGGTCAGGTACGGGCCGATGTCGATCTTGTCCAGGTAAAGATTGGCATAAAGCATGGAAGCACCCGGGAAACCACTGAACCCCAGCCTAACAGGAATGGCCTCCCGGGTCAATGCCCCCGGGTCCGACTTTAGCCATCCCGGCTTCCCCAGGATGAGGTCAGCGGTCCCCTGGGGGCGGCGCCGGTGCTCACCAACCTGGTGAACGTGGCCCTGCGAATCAAAGAAAAGCATTCCTGGCCAGGAGCTGACTCCGGCGCCGGGCCGACCGTTAATCCGTAAGTTGGGGCGAGCACCACCACGCGAGGCCAGGCCTCGCAAAATCTCTTGCTTTTTTAAGTCAATTACTGTAAAAAATACTTGATAGGCAAGTATTCCATACGAGACCTGGTAATAAAGGAGCTTTTCCCAAGAGTAACCGGCTATTTTTTAATAAAAAATCAGGTAAAGGAGCAGTCCCGGCCCGAGGTCGACGTGGCTTCGGGGGTAGGGGTTTGGCCCAAATTCGGTTTTGCCCGCGCGCCCACCGCCCATCCCGGTTCCCCTTTACCCCAGATACCGGAGACCCTTGGCCTTAACCCCTATGGCAGCGAATAACCCACTTACCCAAATTCTGCCGCACCTCACGCAACTGACGCCCTACCAGGCTGGCAAACCCCTGGAAGAACTTGAGCGGGAATTGGGGCTGACCGACGCCATCAAACTGGCCTCCAACGAAAACCCCTTGGGACCCTCGCCCAAAGCTTTGGCCGCCATCGGCGCCAATCTGCAAAGCATTCACCGCTACCCCGACAGCCACGCCTATTACCTGAAGGAGGATCTAGCCGCCCACCTGGGGATCTGCCCGGGACAGCTCATTTTGGGCAATGGCTCCGATGAGATTCTGGACCTGCTGGTCCGGGCCCTGGTGCCCGCTGGCGGTGAAGTACTCAGCACCACCCACACCTTCCTGATGTACGGTCTATTAACCGCGGCCGTGGGCGGCCACTTCCGCCCGGTGCCTCTCAAGAATTTCCGGGTGGACCTGAAGGCGGTGGCCGGGGCCGTCACTCCCCAAACCCGGCTTATCCTCCTGAATAATCCCAACAACCCCACCGGCACCACCATTTTGCGGGAGGAATGGGAGGAGTTTCTGGCCGCCCTGCCGGCCCGGGTCACCGTGGTTTTGGATGAAGCCTACCTCGATTTTGCCGATGACCCCCAGGTGCCCTCCGGGCTGGCTTACCTGGCCGAAGACCGGGCACTGGTGGGGTTGCGCACCTTCTCCAAGGCTTACGGCCTGGCCGGTCTCAGAATCGGCTTCGGCTACGGCCCCAGCAAGTTAATCGATTGCCTGAACCGCCTGCGCATGCCCTTCAACGTCAATCGGCTGGCCCAGGTGGCCGCCCGGGCCGCCCTGACCGACACCGACTTTCTGGCCCGCACCCGGGAACTGGTGCAAACCGGCAAAGTGGAGATTTGCCGGGAACTGGAGCGCCTGGGCCTGGAATACCTTCCCAGCCAGGCCAACTTCATCCTGATCCGGGTGCCCAAACCGGGGCGGGAACTCTACCAGGCCATGCTGCGCCAGGGAGTGATTATCCGGGCCATGGACGCATACGGCCTGCCGGAGCACATTCGGGTCAACGTGGGGTTGCCCCAGGAAAACCGGCGCTTCCTCCAGGTACTCCAACAGGCGCTGGAGATTATGGGCTGAGTGGCGAAACAGGCCATCATCACCATCGACGGCCCGGCCGGGGCCGGCAAGAGCACGGTGGGCCGGCGGCTGGCGCGATCCTTAAATTATCTGTACCTGGACAGCGGCTCCCTGTATCGGGCCGTGGCCTGGCAGGCCCGGCGCCTGGGTTTGGAGATAAACGACCCCGGAGCCCTGGGCCGCTTGCTGCCTGGATTTAAGCCGGGGATCCAGGCCGACGCTTCCGGTTTTCACCTTTTCATCGACGGACTGGAGGTCACCGCAGAACTGCGGACCCCCGAAGTGAGCCGGGCCGCCTCTCTGGTGGCCAAACTGCCGGCAGTGCGCCAGTGGGTCAAGGGGCATCTGCGCCAGCTGGCCCGGCACGGCGGGGTGGTGGCCGAGGGCCGGGACCAGGGCACTGTGGTCTTTCCGAAAGCCGGGTTTAAGTTTTATCTGGACGCCACTCTGAGCATCCGAGCCCTCCGCCGGCAACGGGACTGGCAGGGGGACCATGATCCGCCTTCCCTGGAGGAGATCAGGTGCGAACTGGCGGCCAGGGATCGTCAGGACCAGGCCCGGGAGGAGGCGCCCCTGATGGTGCCGCTTGGCGCCATGGTCATCGACACCACCGACTTGACCGTGGACCGGGTAGTGGAGCTCTGCTTGCAGGAAATCGGCGCCAAAACAGCCGGCGCAGTATAGCGGCGATTCGGGAAACCCTAATGGCTTGCCATTTCGGAGTAGGTACGCCAGTGACAAAGGCTTCCAGCCTCTGATTGAGTCGCCCGGCTGACCGAAAGCCTAACCGGGAAGTCTTCGGCCGTGAAACCGGCCGGTGGGAAAATAACCGAGTAAACCTGTTTAAGGGGGATAACCTGTCATGGATGGTATGGAAAAAACGGAACTGCCCAACCACACCCCGCCGGAGGGAACCGAGACCCGGCCGCAACCCGAGGGCAAAGCTGCCACTTCGGCGCCGGCAGCTCCGGTAGAGGCAGCCCCGGGTGAAATTTCCCAGGGGGAGGCCGCGCCCGAGATGTCGGACATGGAAAGCATGAGTGAACTCTACGAAGAGAGCCTCAGAAGGGTTCAGGAAGGGGAAGTGGTCAAGGGCCGCATCGTCTCCATCACCAAGGACTTCGTCATGGTGGACATCGGCTACAAATCCGAAGGCCAGATTCCCATCCACGAATTCACTACCCCGGAAGGCGAAATCACCGCCCGGGTCGGGGATGAGGTGGAGGCCTTGATGGAAAGCAGGGAAGATGAAGAAGGCGCTCTCATGCTTTCCAAAAATAAAGCCTCCAAGATCAAGGTGTGGGAAGAAGTCAGTTTCGCATACAACCACGATGGCGAGGTGGCAGGCACCGTGGTGGCCAAGGTCAAGGGAGGGCTTTCCGTGGACCTGGGGGGCATCATCGCCTTTCTTCCCGGCTCCCAGGTGGACCTGTCCCCGGTACGCCATACCGACCACCTCATTGGGGAGAAGTTCTCCTTCCGGGTGCTGAAGTTCAACCGCAAACGGCGCAACGTAGTGCTGTCCCGCCGGATCACCTTGGAAAAGGCCAAGAATGAGGCCAAGGCCACCTTGCTGGCCACCCTGGAAGAGGGCAAG
>JBEKDQ010000279.1:0-3411 GCA_050014275.1 Desulfobaccales bacterium
ACCGTCGATTCTGGGAACCGCAAATGTTCAACCGGATGCTTCATGCCTGCTTGAATTCCTCGAGCATTACATTCTCGGAGCTAAGGCAATAAGCGTTTAACAATATTTATTACCTAAGAGATAACAGGCTCGAAATTCTTTTCGAAACGAACTATTGTGCTCCCGATTAAATGTTCCAACCCATCCAGCTGCCTTGTTGAATATTTGAAATAATCCGGGAAGTCCATTTGGAGCGAAGCGAAGGATCTAGTGTTTACTAGATGCTATTGCAAAACCTCAGTCTGACCAAAAATGTCATTCTGAGCGAAGCGAAGAATCTAGTATTTTTAATGATTTGAGATCCTTCACTTCGTTCAGGATGACAGTGAAACCAGGTTTTGTAATGAATTCTAGTAATATTAGATTCTTCAGTAGCTCCGCTCCCTCAGAATGACACTTGAAAGGACTTTGTAAGAAATATCCTAACTATTGCTGTAGGATATGCAGGGGCGGCTGGCGGACGGCCCCTACGCGGCAACCCCAAAACCGAAAACCGCCTTATTCCGGCACCACCTCCAGGACCTGGTCGCCGGACTCGTCCCACACCGGGGCCTTGATCTTCAGGAGTTCGGCCCATTTCCGGAAGGTCCCCACGAAGACCACCACCATGAGGATCATGATGACCATGGCCAGGGTCGCCAAAAGATACATCCCGTTGGGGAGATAGGTGCCCACCAGAAGCAGATAGCCGGCATACAGGGTGACAAAGGCCATGGCGATCCCCGGAACCGCGGTGATCCAGGCGTATTTGGCCTTGTTCATCCGGATGATCATAGTGGTGCCAATGATCAGGCCGCTGGAGGCCAGGAGCTGGTTGCTCATGCCGAACAGCGGCCAGATGGTGCCAATATTGCCGGTAATCACCAGATAACCCCAGGAGGACACGAAGATCGCGCTGGTGATGAAGATGCCAGGCCACCAGCCCCGCTCCAGGAACTTGGGGAAGAATTGGCCGATCATTTCCTGGAGGAAGAAGCGGCCCACCCGGGTGCCGGTATCCACCGCGGTGAGGATGAAGACCGCCTCAAACATGATGGCGAAGTGATACCAGTAGCCCATCAAGTGCTTCATGAAGGGGATGGAGGCAAAGATGAAAGACATGCCCACGGCCAGGGAAACGGCGCCGCCGGGCCGGCCCTGGATCTTTTCCCCCACCGCGGCGGCCAGATCGGGCAGGTGGACCGTGGCCATGCCCAGTTTGGCAAAGGCAGCGGGGGCAGCGTTGATGGCGAAGTAATCGGCCGGCACCAGGACGCAGGCGGCCGTCAGGGCCATGATGGCTACAAAGCCTTCCACCAGCATGGCCCCGTAGCCCACAAATAAGACGTCCCGTTCATTGGGGAGCATCTTAGGGGTGGTGCCGGTAGCGATGATGGCATGGAAGCCGGATAAGGCCCCACAGGCGATGATGATAAAGACGAAGGGGAAGACCGGCCCGGCAATTATCGGACCGCCGCCGCTGACGAACCTGGTGACCGGCTCCATCAGGAAGGTGGGCCGGACCCAGACGATACCCAGGGTCAGGGCCACGAGGGTGCCGATCTTTAGATAAGTGGACAGGTAATCCCGGGGGCAGAGGAGCAGCCAGACCGGCAGCACCGAGGCCACAAAGCCGTAAATCGGGATAAGATAGGAAATTTGCGGTTTGCTCAGGGTGAACAGGGCCTTCAGGGTAGGACTGGCGACCACATAAGGCCCGGCCAAGATCACCGCGCCCAGCAGACCCAAACCGATGATGCTGGTGCCCAGGACGTCGCCATGCCGCCAGATGTGCAGATAAACCCCCATGAGGAGGGCGATGGGGATGGTGGCAAGGACCGTGAAGGTCCCCCAGGCGCTGTCAAACATGGCGTTGA
The DNA here is from genome assembly GCA_050014275.1 of Desulfobaccales bacterium. Taxonomy (GTDB): domain Bacteria; phylum Desulfobacterota; class Desulfobaccia; order Desulfobaccales; family 0-14-0-80-60-11; genus JAPLJC01. The sequence goes on from JBEKDQ010000279.1 coordinate 1,896, forward strand.
CCACCGCAATGGACAGGCCCGCCAGGGTGAGGATGAGGATGAAGAGGATGGCCACCGAGGCCACGTGGCCCACCGCGGGGCCGATTTCCCTCTCGGCGATCTTCCCCAGGCTCTGCCCCTTATGGCGCACCGAGGCGAAGAGCACCACCATGTCGTGCACCGCGCCGGCCACCACGCAGCCGATGATGATCCACAGGGCTCCCGGCAAATAGCCGTACTGGGCCGCCAGCACCGGCCCCAACAGCGGCCCGGCGGCGGCGATGGCGGCAAAATGGTGGCCAAACAGGATAAACTTATTGGTCTTGACGTAATCGATGCCATCGGCCATTTTCACCGCCGGCGTCAACCTCTCCGTCTTCAGCTCCAGGACCCGGTTGGCGATGAACAGGCCGTAAAACCTGTAGGCCAGGGCAAACACGCACAATGCTACAAAGACCAGGGTCAAAGCATTCATTCTTAAGCCCTTCCTCTTGCTGGTTTAGTCCTAAATCCGGGTGCGCGCCCGGAACAGCCAGTTACATGGAAAAATAATCGAGTTCACTCTTATGTTCCGGCAGTTTGGGCCCCAGGACCCGCAGCAACAGCACCGGAACCGGGGAGTGGCTGACCACCCGATGGGCCACGCTGCCCAGAAGCCAGGCGACCTCGCCGGCGCCATGGCTGCCCAGGATGATGAGATCTATCTGGTGGCCGGCTGCATAGGCGATGATCTCCGGGGCTGGATCGCCCTGTTTGTAGACCCAGGTAGCCGTTAAATTTTTGGCCCGCAAGGCCGCCGCGGTTTCCTGTAGATACTTGACCACCGGCATCCGGGCCACTGCCTCGGTCCCGACCTCCGGGGAAGACTCGTCGATCTCGCCCACCACGGCGGAACCCCCCGTCAAGAGCACCAGTTGCGCCTTAAAGGATTTCGCCAAATCCTCGGCCTGGGGAAGCACCTTGCCTGCCAAATCCGAACCGTCCAACGGAACCAGGATCTTCTTAAACATGCCATGCCTCCTCGCTCTCTGATATGGTTCTGCTCCGGACCGGAGGGGGTCCTCACCTATGGGTGGGGACCGGCTCGACCCGAGGAAGCCGTAGCAAAGACTTTTTTCCTGCGGCTCCCCAGCGCCGCCAGATACCAGAGACCAGATAACTTGTGCCTTTGTTTATGGGACCATACTACCACGATTTACTGTCAAGATGGGAGAAAAAAGACCCGGAAAGAACCACAAAGGGCAGCCCGCGGCAAGCCGGATTCGCCCCAAAAAGGTAGGAGAAGGGAAAAATCATTATCCTTAACGTAACTTTTTCATAATTTCCCTTATATTTTAAAATGATGATAACGCTTATTGATTTTGCTCCGATCAATATGGTATAATTAATTAAAATAAATAGCTAATTGGAGTAAAATCATGCAACAGAAAACGCTCAGCCTGCTGCAATTTCAAAAAAAGTTTGGTACCGAAAAAGCCTGTCAGAAACAATTATTTCGGTTGCGTTGGCCCGAAGGGTTCAAGTGCCCTCGCTGTGG
>JBEKDQ010000280.1:0-3405 GCA_050014275.1 Desulfobaccales bacterium
ACCTGGCGGAATTCTGTTACCGCTTCAACCGTCGATTCTGGGAACCGCAAATGTTCAACCGGATGCTTCATGCCTGCTTGAATTCCTCGAGCATTACATTCTCGGAGCTAAGGCAATAAGCGTTTTAATGATTTTGATAGTGGTGGGCAGTGCCCACCCTACCTTTAACCCCATGTCACATCCATTATTGGAACGCCACCTGGAGCGCCAGTCTATTAAACCCCTTTACCTGTTTTATGGGGATGATGAGTTCCTCATGCTCCGGGCCCTGGGACGGCTACAGGAGGGCCTCCAGGAACGCTGGGGCGAGTCTCCGATCCGGGTGCTGCGGGAGGCCCAGGAGGTGGAGCTGCCTGAGTTCCTGGCCGAATCCCGGGTGGCCTCCCTGTGGGGTCCGGGACAACTCCTGGTGCTGCGCCGGCTGGAGCTCAGCGACGCGGCCTTCGAGGCCGTCAACGATTACCTGGACCACCCGGCGCCCCGGGCCTGGGTAGTGCTCCTGGCCGAGGGAGTTAAGGCCAGGGATTGGAGGAGAAATTCCGTCTGGGAGCGCTTGCAGCAGCAGCAGGCGGCCCTGGGGTTTTTCCACCTGGAGGAGGCGGAGCTTTACCAATGGCTGACCCGGGAGGCCGGAAGTTTGGGGAAAACCCTGACCCTGGCCGCGGCCCGCCGTCTGGTGGATATCGTAGGGGACAACCTGGCGGAACTGATCCAGGAGCTGGAGAAACTGGCTCTATACGCCGGCGCCGAAAAGTCCCTGACCCCCAACCTGGTAAACCAGCTCGCCACCCACAGCCGCACCCACAACATCTTTGCCCTGGTGGAGGCCCTGGGAGAGCCCGGAGCCCACAAGCGCCTGAACGCCCTGGGCCAGCTTCTGGACCTGGGAGAGCCGGCGGCCAAGATCCTGGTGATGCTGGCCCGGCAATTACGCCTGCTGATCCACCTCAAAGAAGGCGGCGCCCGCGGCGCCGCCAACCAGAGCCGCAGCCTCGCGCTGCCGCCGCGCGTCCTGAAAAACCTGGCGCAGCAAGCCCCCCGCTTCTCGGAAGCCGCCTTGCGCTCCCACCTTTCTCTGCTGCACCAGATCGACTGGCAACTGAAGACCAGTGGCGGCTCGCCGCGGCTATGGCTGGAGTGGGCCCTGTTGAAGATGGGGCCGGGGTGATTACACTAAGGTTCAGGGGCCTTAATTTTTCTCAGGGAACTTCTGGCAGGTGGGGCAAAAAAATGTGTTTCGCACGGCTATCTTCGTTTGCTTAATGGGAGTGCCGCAGGCGAAGCAACTTTTTTGGCGATAGACTTTCAATTCTGGGGTAAACCCGCCGGAATTAAATTCAGGATACTCAAAGACCCCGTCCCCCAAATCAACCCCACCTTTGTCAATGGCATCCTTGAGAATACGGCAGGTTTCATTGAGCACCCGGCTCCATTGTGTCAGAGTCAGCTGGCCCACCTCCGAGGCCGGGTGGAGTCCAGCCGCGAACATGATTTCGCAGGCGTAGATGTTGCCAATCCCCGCTATGATGGTGCCGTCCAATATGAAACTTTTCAGTTGGCGGGACTGCCTTGGGCCTGATTAGAAAGCCACTTACTGGTCACTTCTTGTGAAAAGGGCTCAGGCCCTATATTTTCCAGGGGATCATCCCCAGGGGGAAAAACCCGCACCTGGCCAAAGCGGCGCACGTCATGAAATACCCAAAAGGGTTTGTCTTTGTCATCTATTCGGAAAGTCAAGCGTATATAAGGATCGTAATCCAAAGGGGGAGTTTTCAGGCAAAGCCGTCCGGTCATACCTAGATGAATGCGAAGTATGACACCCCCTTCCAGGTAAAATAGCAGATGCTTCCCGTGTCGTTCCAGTCTATCCAACCGCCTGCCTTCCACCCAATCCTTCAAATCCGTCTCAGTGGAAGACTGCCATAGCAGGGGCTTCTCCCCCACGGTCACCTTTAGAAACGTACAATCTACTAACCGGGTTTTTTTGGCGAAACCTCGGCAAATCGTTTCTACTTCGGGTAGTTCGGGCATGGCTGTTGACTCAAAATTAGGCCCACCACCATCGGGTCAAGGCGCAAATTTCATTCTGCGGTCTCTTTTGGCGCAATTATGCGCCTTGCAGGGCCTGGACTATCCGGGTGAGGCGGGAGATCTTGCGGGCGGCGCTGCGCCAATGGAGGGCTCCCTTGCCGGCCACCCTGGCGATGGTGGGCACGGCTTTTTTCAGGGCGGTCTCCGCGGCTTCCAGATTTTTTTGAGCCACCGCGGCGCGCACCTCCCGCACCGCGTGTTTCACCCGGGTCTTGCGGCTCTGGTTGCGCAGCCGCCGTTTTTCGTTCTGTCGGGCCCGTTTCAGGGCGGAAAGGTGTCTGGCCAAAGTCGTCCTCCGTTAATTTGCTCGTTAGAATATCTATTCAAGAGCCGTTTTTGTCAAGATGGCGGCCTTCCAGTAAGTTGCCGGAAGAAGCTCAGGAAATAGCCAACTCCGGAAACCAGGGTGATGATAAGCGCCATCCAGAGCAGGACCAGGCCCAGCCGTTGAAAGTTGATGGACAGGAAGGGGTAGTGGAAAATCAAGGCAGTTAAGGCTGCCATTTGCATGGCGGTCTTGGTCTTGCCCCAGCGGTCCGCGGCCAGGATGATGCCCTCGGCGGCGGCCATACCCCTTAACCCCGTGACCGTCAGTTCCCGGCCCACGATGAGAACGGCCATCCAGGCCGGCACCCGGCCCAGAGGGATGAGCATGATGAGGGCCGCAGAGACCAGCAGCTTGTCCGCCAGCGGGTCCAGGAATTTGCCGAAACGGCTCACCTGGGAATGCCGCCGGGCCAGGTAGCCATCAAGAAAATCGGTGGCCCCGGCCAGCAGAAAGCAGGAGCCCCCCAGGAAGCTGGCCAGCCTTCCGGGGAACAGCAAGAGAACTACCACCAACGGGATCACGGCAATGCGCGTGGCGGTGAGGAGGTTGGGGGTGCTCCAGATGTTGGTCTCTGTCTGGTTCATCTCAAACAAGCGCGATAGGGCGCACCTCGGGGTGCGCCCGCATATCAGGCCGCTCACCAAGGTGCGGCCCAACAACCAGGTTGTCTCCGGTTAGCAAAGGGGCTTCAGGATTTGCGAGCCTTTTCCCAATCCTCCAGGAACTTTTTCAACCCCGCATCCGTCAAGGGGTGTTTCATCAACTGCAACAGCACCCCGTATGGGATGGTGGCGATATCGGCGCCTGCCAGGGCGCCTTCCAGGACATGCAAGGGATGGCGCACCGAGGCCACGATGACCTCGGTGTCGAAGCCGTAATTTTCGAAGATGGTGACGGTCTGCTCCACGATTTCCATGCCCCGGTGGCCGATGTCATCCAGGCGGCCGATGAAGGGACTGACATAGGCGGCGCCCGCCTTGGCGGCC
>JBEKDQ010000281.1:0-3380 GCA_050014275.1 Desulfobaccales bacterium
CGGTGGCTTTCGATGAAGCGGGGTCCGCTCACCCGGGTCTTAAGTTCCTCCATGGCGGAATTGAAGCGCTCCAGGTGCCCCACCATGAGGATGCGGCGGCGCTCCCGGGCCAGACGCACCAGGGAGTCGGCCTCGGCCACCGTGACGCTGAGAGGCTTTTCCACCAGCACCTGGCAGCCGGCCTCCAGGGCATCCCGCACCACCTCAAAATGGAAGGAGGTGGGCACCGCGACGCTCACCGCGCTGACCTCTGGCAGCATCGCCCGGTAATCGCTGTAGGCTTCGGCTCCCAGGGCCCGGGCCACCTCCTGGGCCAGAGCCCGGTTGAGGTCGGCCACCCCCGCCAGTTCCGTCTCTTTTAGATGCGCGTATTTCTCGGCGTGGAAGCGGCCCAGATAGCCGACGCCGATAACCCCGACTCTTAATGGTGAAACCATGATGAACAGATTCCTCCAGAGGAGATACCCTGTTTAGCAGGCAAGAACGGACCCGCATCTCCGCCTTTAATGGGGGGGGACGCCCGGGTACCCCCGGCCTTTGTTTTGAAATGGCTGGTAATAAATATTGCTAGCCGGCCAGGCTCATCATACCGGAAAAAGAGGCTCGGAGGCAATGAAATCCGGGGGGAAACCGTTTGACAAGCGCCCTGGGAAACGATAAAAATTTCCAGATGCTCCTTAGGAGGACGGATGGATGATGGAGAAGGCTAAGTATATCTGGCTGGACGGCAAATTCATCCCCTGGGCTGAGGCCCAGGTGCACATCATGACCCATACCTTGCATTACGGACTGGGAGTCTTCGAGGGTATTAGGGCGTACCACTGCCAGGACGGCCGCACCGCCATTTTTCGCCTGAAGGAGCATATCCGCCGGCTGTTCGGCTCCGCCCACATTATGCAGATCGACATCCCCTTCAGCCGTTCCTTAATCGAGGAGGTCTGCTGCGACCTGCTGCGGCGGAACGGCTACGCCTCCGCCTACCTGCGCCCCCTGGTGTTTGTGGGCGAAGGAGTCATGGGCGTCCATCCCCAGGACAACCCCATCCGGGTGGCTCTCATCACTTGGGTTTGGGGCGCCTATCTGGGAGAGGAGGGCCTGAAGAAGGGCATCCGGGCCAAAATCTCCTCGTTCTCCCGGCACCACGTCAATGTCATGATGACCAAGGCCAAGGCCACGGGCAACTATGTCAACTCCATCCTGGCCAAGCGGGAAGCCATCTCCCTGGGTTATGACGAGGCCCTGATGTTGGATACCGCCGGCTATGTGGCCGAGGCCTCCGGGGAGAACATCTTCATCGTCTCGGAGGGGGTGCTGCGCACGCCGCCGCTGACCTCGGTGTTGCCGGGGATCACCCGCGCCAGTATCCTCACCCTGGCCCAGGACCTGGGCCTGCCGGTGAGGGAAGAGCTCTTATCCCGGGATGAACTCTACCTGGCCGACGAGGCCTTCCTCACCGGCACCGCCGCCGAACTCACCCCCATCCGGGAAGTGGACGGCCGGGTCATTGGCCCTGGGAAACCTGGCCCCATCACCTTGAAACTGCAGGCCGCCTTCTTTGACGTGGTCCTGGGGCAGGACCAGCGCTATCGGGACTGGCTCGCCTATATTTAAGGCGGTTTTCGGTTTTCGGTTAAAAAATAACTAGTGTTGTCTCCCAAGCCTTTTTCAAATCGTTCCCAAGTTGTACGTGGGAATGATAATGATTGCCAAGTTTAACTTGGCGGTTAAATGGGCGTTCCCAAGCTCAGCTTGGGAACGAGAGGCAAGGAACAAGAGATGTCACTCATAATTGTAGTGGAGGGATATTTTAACAACAACATAGGTGGGGCGGCCGTCCCTTGGCCGCCGGTCTGAGGTTGGCGGGCAGGGACGCCCGCCCCACGGAGGCCCCACCAGGCATTTCATAATAAAGTAAGAGGACTAATTAACTCTAATTAACATGGAATGGCTGAAAGCCCTCCGGGCTCCGGGGACCATCTCACTCCCCGGGAGATCGTGGCGGAACTGGACAAATGCATCGTGGGACAGGTATCGGTGGCAAGGCCCACCCTATATTCCCCCAGCCCTTTTTTCCTTATTTACAGAAAACCGAAAACCGGAAACCGGATTATTCGCCGCCGCAGTTCTTAAGACATTGCAGCAAAATATCGGTTTCGGTAATCAGGCCCACCAGGCGGTCATGGTCCACCACCGGCAGGCAGCCGATCTTCTTGTCCACCATCATCTTGACGGCCTGCCGCAGATCCAACTCCGGGGAGATGGTAACCATCTCCCGCACCATGATATCCTGAATGCGCACTGTCTTCATCACCTCGCGAGGGGTCTGGCCGCCGTAACCCAGGGCCTGGGCCAGGGAACTGCGAAACAGGTCCCGCTCCGTAACGATCCCCACGAGCCTGGCGCCATCCACCACCGGCAGATGCCGGATCCTCCCTAATCGCATGATGTCGTTGGCCAGACTCAGTTCGTCGTTAACATCCAGGGTGGCCACTTCCTTGACCATCACTTCCTTGACCATCACTTCCTTGACCTTCACTTCCCTGACCTTCATTCACCGTCTCCTGGCACTGATTAGCGTGATATTTGTCGCCTGATGGGTGAGCGCCCGACCCAGCACCCCTATCTCATTACCCGCCTTACATTGATGCCAGCCACTCCTGGCCCCGGGCACTCAGGTCCGCCAGAATCCTCAAGGCCCGCCGGGCCTCATCCGGGCTGAGATAACCCATGCCGCAAGCCGGGGTGAGAATGGCCCGGGACAGAATCTCATTGGAGGTGGCCTTAAGCTCCTGCGCCAGTTGGGCCACTTGCCGGGTGAACCGCAGCCACAGGCCCTCGGCAGTTTCCTGGCGAAAATCCTCGCCGGTGGGTACCAGTCCCCAGGCTAGCCAGCCGCCCCGCTGAAAAAATTTCACCAGCGCCTGCCCATACAGTTGCAGGCTTTCAAAGTAACCATAGGAATCGAAGCTGAGAAGATCGATGGGGGCCTCCAGCAGCAGACCCCAGTCAGTGTTGCCGCAGCAGTGGAGGCCCACGACCAAGGGAGCGTCCGCGGCCTGGCGCAGTTCTCCGATAGTCTGGCCCAGGATCTCCAGGACTTCCTCCCGGGAGATGGGTAAATATGCGGACCCGAAACTGCTGAGATAAGGCTCATCCAAAAAGATGACCGGGTCCTTCCCCAAATCCCGGAACCGCGGGCCTGCCAGGCGGCCTTGCGAGCCAGGCCCAGGCAGACCGCCTGGGTCAGTTCCCGGTCGAACAGGATGGCCTTGCCCTCCTGGTCCTTGACCATCCCGGCAAAGGTCACCGGTCCCGCCAGTTGACCTTTCAGGGTCTGGCAAGGAAGCTGTCCGGCGGCTGCGGCCCGGAGCAGGGCAAAG
>JBEKDQ010000282.1:0-3349 GCA_050014275.1 Desulfobaccales bacterium
CGGCAGCGCCGAAATCGGGGCCAGGTTCTTGGGTTACAGCCAGCCACCGGGTGAAAGACTGCCGCGCCCAAAACCCTACACCATGGCCACCACCCAACTCACTTTTGAAGATAACGCTTTGGCCCAGGCCCTATTCGGGGAACAGGGCAAGCATTTGCGCATCATCGGCCGCACCTTGGGGGTCAAGCTACCGGTGCGGGGCAACCAGGTGACCCTTGAAGGTTCGGAAGCCGAGGTTCGTCTGGCCCAGCGGGTCCTCCTGGAGCTCTATGAGTTGCTGCGCCATGGGTACCCGCTTCTGCCCCAGGATGTGCAGTATAGTATCAGGATTCTCCAGGACAGGGAGACCGCTTCGGTCAAGGAGATCTTCCTGGATACGGTGTATATCTCTGCCATGAAGAGGCGCATCTCGCCCAAGAGCCTCAATCAAAAACGCTACATCGAGGCTATGCGCACCCACGACATCGTCTTCGGGGTGGGACCCGCGGGCACCGGCAAGACTTACCTGGCCATGGCCATGGGGGTGGCGGCCTTAATGAACCAGGAGTTCATCCGCATCGTCCTCACCCGTCCCGCAGTGGAGGCCGGAGAAAAGCTGGGTTTCCTGCCCGGGGACCTGGCGGAAAAGGTCAACCCCTATCTCCGGCCCCTATACGACGCCATGCACGACATGATGGATTTCGAGAAGGCCAGCCGTTTGGTCCAGCGGGGCATCATCGAGGTGGCCCCCCTGGCCTTCATGCGGGGCCGGACCCTGAACGATTCCTTTGTCATCCTGGACGAGGCTCAAAACACTACCTCCGAGCAGATGATGATGTTCCTTACCCGCCTGGGGTTCGGGTCCAAGGCGGTGATCACCGGGGATGTGACCCAGATCGACCTGCCTCCCGGGGCGACCTCCGGGTTGGTGGAAGCTCGGGACTTGCTGCAGGGGGTGGAGGGCATCGCCCTGGTGCACTTCAGCGAGCGAGACGTGGTGCGCCATCCCTTGGTGCAGGATATTATCCGGGCCTATGACAGCCGTCGGGCGCGGCGGGGTTCTGCCCCGGGAGAGCTCCCCCATGCCTAACCATGACCAGAGATTAAGCGCCAGCGAGACGCCGGCGCCAACGGACCGCCCCCATGCCTGACAAAGAACTGCCCGGCAAAATCCGGCGCCTCTTCGGGCTGGAGCGCCTGCGCTCCGCCCTGCCCCGCTCCCAGTCCCGCAAGCTGCCGGCGCCGCCCCGGGAGGAGTGGATCCTCAAACTGGCGCTGCTCCTGTTTTTGTGCCTGGGGCTGGCCTTTATCCTGTCGCCCCGGACTCCCGCCACCGCCAGGCAATATCGGGTGGGGGACATCGCCCGGGAGAACATCAAGGCCATCAGGGGGTTTCTGGTGGAGGACGTGGAGACCACCACCCAACGGCAGCAGGAACTGCTGGCCCAGATCCCGCCAGTCTTCGACCTGGAGGAGCAAATGGCCGATAAGGTGCAGCAGCGCCTCCAGAAGGCCATGGATTATTTGCGCCGTCTTTCCCCAGAAAACCCGTCGGCTGCCAACGAAGGGCGGCCGGCGTCAGGCAGCCGGGCCCGGCCCAGGGGGGACGTCTCCTATAAAATGCTGCTGGATCATAAGCCGGAGTTCGACCAGCTCCTGGGGGTATCCATCCCCAATTCCACCTTTTCACTGCTGGTCAAGACGGATTTCTCCCCCTACCTGGAGGCCATGACCAGCCAGGTTCTGGGCCAGTTTTTCCATCAGGGAGTGATCAGCAGCCGCACCGTCCTGCAACCGCCCCCCAAGGAGATCCTGGTGCGGCGTCTGCCTTCCCAAAAAGAACAGTTGCAGCAGGCCCCCTTTCCCTTTGTGGAAATGGATGAGGGCCGAAAATCCGTCGCCGGCTATTGCGGGGAGGTGGCAGCAGAACTCTCGCCGGCGGAACGCTTGCTGGTATGCGATCTGGCCCAGCATCTGCTGGTGCCCAACGTCTCCCTCAACCTGGCCGAAACCAGCGAGCGCCAAAAAGCCAAACTAAGTTCTTTGCAGCCGGTCTATTTCAAGGTCAAACGGGGTGAGATGCTGGTGCGGGAAGGGGAGCCCATCACCACCCTGCACCTGGCGAAATTGGAGGCCCAGAGCAAACTCTATCCCCGCAGTCGGATAGTGGTGGTGTTCCTGGGCATTTTCCTCACCCTGATCCTGCTGCTGGCGGTCTTTTACCAGTTGGCCCGTCTCTCCCTGCGGAACTTTTCCCAGCGTCTCCGGGACCTGGGCTTCCTGGCAGTCTTGCTGCTGGCCAGCGCCCTGCTGAATAAATCTCTCCTGGTCCTGGGTGAGAATCTATCCTGGAACCTGCCGCTGGTGGGCCAAAACCTGGTATTTATCCTGCCTCTGGGGCTGCCGGCCATGCTTGCCGCCATGTTCCTGGGCCCGGAAACCGGGGTGGGAGTGGCCTTTTTGAACGCCATCTTTACCGCCCTGATGGTAGAGCGGCCCTTTCCTCTGTTCCTCTACTTCGTCATTGCCGGCCTGGTGGGGGTTTGGGGGGTGAAGAACTGCCGCCGCCGCAGCGCCCTGATCCAGGCGGGGCTGGCCATCAGCCTGGCCAATATGGCCCTCCTGGCCGCTTTCAAACTGCTGGAATACCCCTTCGGCTTCCAGGACCTGTTCAACGGAGAGGTCTTTGCCTTTTCCGGGGGCTTGCTCACCGGCATTCTGGCCCTGGGTCTCACCCCGATTATGGAGGCGGGCTTTCGCTTCTCCTCCAACATCCGCCTGCTGGAACTTTTGAACCTGGATCAGCCGGTGCTCCGGGATTTGATGCTGATGGCCCCGGGCACCTATCACCATTCCCTGGTGGTGGGCCAGATGGTGGAGGCAGCGGCCGAAACCATCGGCGCCAGTCCCATGCTGGCCAAGGCTGCGGCCTATTACCACGACATCGGTAAAATCAAAAAGCCCGTCTATTTCGTGGAAAACCAGATGAATGGGGAAAACAAGCACGAAAAGTTGGCCCCCTCCTTGAGTGGCCTGGTTCTCATCTCCCACGTCAAGGACGGGGTGGACCTGGCCCGGAAACAACAACTGGGAGAGGCCATTACCGACATCATCCAGCAGCATCACGGCACCAGCTTTATCACCTATTTTTACCATAAGGCCCAGACCCAGGCGGCCAACCCCCAGACGGTAAAAGCCGAGGACTATCGCTATCCCGGCCCCCGGCCCCAAACCAAGGAAGCCGGGTTGGTCCTCCTGGCGGACCAGGCGGAGGCCGCTTCCCGGACCCTCAGCGATCCCACCCCCGCCCGCATCCAGGGAATGGTGCAGAAGATCATCAACAATGTCTTCGCTGACGGCCAGTTGGACG
>JBEKDQ010000283.1:0-3340 GCA_050014275.1 Desulfobaccales bacterium
CTGGCGGCCCTTAAGGCGGCCGCGGCCAACATCGAAAAGTTTCACCGGGCCCAGCAAGAGCGGGAAATGTGGGCCATGGAAGTGCAGCCCGGCATCCTGGCCGGACGCCTGAGCCGGCCCCTGGAGCGGGTGGGCTGCTATATCCCCGGGGGGCTGGCCTCTTACCCCTCCAGCGCCCTGATGACCATCATCCCCGCCAAGGTGGCCGGGGTGCAGGAAATCATCGCCGCTACCCCGCCGGGGCCGGGGATGGCGGTGAACCCCGCCACCCTGGTGGCGGCCCACCTGGCCGGCGCCGGCCGCCTCTTCAAGATCGGCGGGCCCTGGGCCATCGGCTCCCTGGCCTACGGCACGGAGCTGGTGCCTCGGGTGGACAAGATCGTGGGGCCGGGCAACAAGTACGTCACCGCCGCCAAACTCCTGGTCTTCGGCGCCGTGGACATCGACTCCCCCGCCGGCCCCAGCGAGGTCCTGATCCTGGCGGATGAGACCGCGGAGCCCCGATTTCTGGCCATGGACTTCCTGTCCCAGGTGGAGCACGATCCCGAGGCCGCCGCGGTCCTGGTCACCCCCGCGGCGGAGCTGGCCCAAAAGGTAGTGGAGATCATCAACTCGGAGCTCCCCCACCTGCCCCGCCGGGAGATCATCGAGGCAGCCCTTTCCCTTACAAAAAATACAAAATACTCCGCGGCGCTGGTTGCGGAGACCCTGGAGGAGGCGGTGGAGTTTGCCAACCTTTACGCCGCCGAGCATCTACAGATCGTCACCCGGGAGCCCTTCGCCCTCTTGCCCCGCATCCGCCATGCCGGCTCCATCTTTCTAGGGCCTTACGCCCCGGTGCCGGTGGGGGACTATGCCTCCGGAACTAACCACGTGCTGCCCACGGGGGGCTGCGCCCGGATGTTTTCCGGTCTGTCGGTGGACGATTTCATCCAAAAGCCCACCTTTCAGCATCTCTCCCGGGAGGCTCTGGCCAGTCTTAAGGATACGGTGATCACCCTAGCAAAGAGTGAGGGGCTGCCGCTTCACGCCCGGGCGGTGGCCGAGCGCTTCCGGTACACCTGACCTGAGAATTTATTGTTAGTGCCTAACCGAGCCTGCAGGATAAAAGCCATGCCCACCGATAAGTCTCCCACCGCGATCATCACCGTCACGGACCTCACCGACGTCCAAAACCACATGAGCCCCCGCACCATCGATATCGACAAGGTGGGGGTGAAAAACATCTCTTATCCCATCGTGGTGCTGGATAAATTCAAGGGCACCCAACACACCGTGGCCCGGATCAACATGTACGTCAACCTCCCCCATCGCCACAAGGGCACCCACATGAGCCGGTTCATCGAGATCCTCAGCGAATTCCGCCAGGATATCAGCCTCAAGAAGATCGGCCCCATCCTGGAAGAGACCCGCCGTCGCCTACACGCCCAATCGGCCCACATCGAGATGACCTTTCCCTATTTCATCGACAAGGAAGCCCCGGTTACCGGGGCCCGGGCTTTGATGGAATATATCTGCACCTTCACCGGGGCGCTTTACGAGGACGGCCGCCTGGACCTGATGGTGGGGATCACCGTGCCCATCACCACCCTGTGCCCCTGCTCTAAGGAAATCAGCAAGGTGGGCGCTCACAACCAACGGGGAGAGGTGCGGGTGCAGGTGCGTTACCACAAATTTTTCTGGATCGAAGACCTGATCCGCCTGGTGGAAGAGTCGGCTTCCTGTGAGGTTTATGCCCTGTTGAAGCGGCAGGACGAGAAGTTCGTCACCGAAAAGGCCTACTCCAACCCCATGTTTGTGGAAGACGTGGTTCGGGAGATTGCCCACCGCCTCGGCCAGAACGACAACTTTAGCTGGTACTCGATAGAATCGGAAAACTTCGAGTCGATTCACAACCATTCCGCCTACGCCTATATCGAATCCCCGGACTAACGAAACCTCTGCGAAGATCCAGGTAATCTCCTTGATTAAGCAAATTGTCCGCAGGCGCCCTCGGCGGCCACAGGCCGCCCTATAAAACCCCTCTCCTACCAGAGTAGTGTCCGGCAAAATTTTTGCTATGAGGTAGGCAAGTAGGAATTTGTTTGAACATAGGTATGCCCACTAGCTAATCAATTCATGGGATTTACAAGCTATTTCCCGCTTCCCCCATGGGGGGAGAGGGCAGGGTGAGGGGGTATGCAACGGCCAATGAAGCCACCCCTCACCCGGTGTCGTCCCCTCGCAGGGGAGAGGGGATTTAGTGAGCATGGATATAATATGTTGATATCGTTGAAATTACCATAGCATAGAGTTTAACTGCGAGATAGTGTAATCTTCCCCTTGCAATTTTATTGCCGGACACTACTGTTCTCCTACCAGCTTCCAGGGCGGGCTGTGCCCGCCACCCTGACTTAGGGCTCCCAAGAATTCCTGTTCACGTTGGCGATCACCTGCCGGGACACGCCGGTTCTCTGCTCTTCCTCCTTTAAAGAAAGTCCCCTCTCCTTCCGTTTAGGTAATTTTGCCTAGTTCGGAATAGGTATTTTTGCCTATTGGCTTTACCCGCGGGGATTATTACCTTCCAACTGAGAAGATGCTAATAATGATGCTAAATTAACTGGTTAGCCAATCTCAGGGGCCATGGCCAAACTGGCGGCGCCTGGCAAGGCAATTTTCATCCAAAGAATTTCAAATATTTATTTAAGGAGAATAATATGGGCTGCTTTGAGAAGGTGCACGGCGGTTACAAGGTGGACGGTTTGGAGCTGAAGGCCGCCAACTGCGGATGCGGGGGGTTAACCGGCCCCGGGGGCTCCGGGACTGGTGATTGTTGTTTCACCTATTCCCGGGTTAAAGTCGCGGGCGATACCCTCAAGTATTTCGGCAAGAATACCACGCCCTCCACCAGCAACAACTACGAGTGGGGCTACAAGGTCAAGAAGGACGGCCACGAGGTTGAGGTGCAGATGCTGGACACCCGGGGCCCCAAGAACTTCAAGTTCGGGGGCTCCCCGCCGCCGCCCCTGTCCGCCTGGACCAGCAAGGGTTGGCAGGTGGTAACCCAATACGAGCACCCGGTGGAGGGCACCGGAGAGCCTCTGCCGGATTGGTGCGCCAGTTCCGAGTCGTCCTGCGAACGGCCGGCGTTGGAGACACAAGCGGGTAAGGGATGCAAGTGCTGATTGGTTATGTAGGGGGCGGGGCGCAGGAAACGCACTGAGGGCGCACTTGGCTGCGCCAGAATTGCCGGCTACCGTCACCCTCGATGGCCTCGGGGGGCTTGCGATGGGGCGGCGGTCTGAGGAATCTACCTGGGAGTATGCCGGAGGGGAGGTTCGGATTAAGTTCCGGGCTTCCC
>JBEKDQ010000284.1:0-3318 GCA_050014275.1 Desulfobaccales bacterium
CACGGTATTTATTGCCCCCGCAGGGGGTAATCCTTGCGTTGAGGATGTCCCACCCAGTCGGAGGGCATGAGGATGCGCCGCAGATCCGGATGGCCGTTGAAGCGAATCCCCATCATGTCGTAGATTTCCCGCTCATGCCAATTGGCTGTGGACCACACCGGAGTCACCGAGTCGGCCCGCGGGGCGGCGTCATCGGTCAGCAGGGTCTTTAAAGTGATGCGGTTGTGATTCTTGTGGGAATAAAGGTTATAGACCAGCCCGAAGCGGGGGCTTTGGGGCAGGTAGTCCATGCCGGCGATCATGGAGAGATACCGGAGGGAGGACTCCGGGTCATCCCGCAGGGTCCGGCAGATGTCCACCAGGCGTCCCGGCTTGACCACGATGGTGGTCTCTCCCCGGAACTCCACCACCTCCAGCAACTCATCGGGGAACTTCGCCTGGAGCAGATTTACGGCGGCGCTCATGCGGCCTCCTCCCGCCGGGCTTGCAGGCGTTCCTGGTACTGTGCGGTCAGGAATGGATCTTTGATGATTTTTTCATGGAGTTTCAGAATGCCATACAGGAGACCTTCGGGTCGTGGCGGGCAACCGGGGACATAAACATCCACCGGCAGGTATTGGTCGATGCCCTGGACCACCGCGTAGGAGTCGAAGATACCGCCGGAGGTGGCGCAGGCCCCCATGGCGATCACCCACTTGGGCTCGCTCATCTGGTCGTAGACCCGCTGGATGGCCGGCATCATCTTTTTGCACACCGTGCCGGCGATGATGATCAGGTCGGCCTGACGGGGACTGGCCCTGAAGGCCTCCATGCCGAAGCGGGCGATGTCGTAGCGGTTGGCCGCGGTGCAGATCATCTCGATGGCGCAGCAGGCCAGCCCAAAGGTGGCGGGCCACAGGCTGTTCTTGCGGCCCCAGTCCACCAGCTTCTCCAGGGTGGTGGTCAGGACGTTATAACCGAGGTGCTCTTCGATACCCATGCGAATGCTCCATGCAGGGTGGGCGCCGCCCACCATATTTGGCAGGCTGGAGCCCGTCCCCCAATTAAAGGCCGGCGATTACTGTAGCCCGCCCAACTTTTTCCGCTATTCCCATTCCAGGGCGCCCCTGCCCCACACGTAAACCAGGCCTACCACCAAAACGGCGATGAAGACCAGCATCTCCCAGAAGCCGAACCACCCCAGGAGCTTGAAGATCACTGCCCAGGGGTAGAGAAAGATGGCCTCGATGTCGAAGACGATGAAGAACATGGCGATGACGTAGAAGCGCACCGTGTAGCGGTTGCGGGCGTCGCCGATGGGGTCCATGCCGCATTCATAGGGCAGGTCTTTGGCGGGGAAGTGCTTCTTTTTGCCCAGCAGTTCGGACAAGAGCACGATCACCCCGATCAGCCCGATGCAGATGATCATGTAAACCAATACCGGCAGGTAGTTGAGCAACATACGTCTCGCCTTCTTAAGTGGTGGTCTGGCCGGAACCTAAGGTGAATGTTCTTTCGCCTTGCAGACCCCCAGAGGGCAATTGCCGTCCAGGTGGGCTACAGTTCCAAGGAGATATATTCAGCAAAACTCTTCATCTGGGGTACTGAGATCTCATCTTCCTTCATCCCTTCCAGATGGAGCTTGATGGCTTCCTTCATTCGCTTCAATACTTCTTCCCTGGTATTTCCGGTGGCGACACATCCGGGAAGGTCCGGGCAATAAGCCGAATAATTGCCATTGGTTTTTTCGACTATTATTAAGAAGCATTCCACGGGAATTATTACTCTCTTATTTTTAATCCGGCCTGCTTCAAAATGCTGTTTGCGTTCTTGAGCTTAAATCATCTTTAAGATGACCGGCAATGGTAACACGTCCCGATTTTGTGGGATGTTTATTTTGCCTATGACTTCCCGGTATCCGGGGGTTAATCAAATACCAACCATCTGCTTCGATTATCCTAATCGCATCTCGAATTTTCAAGTTGTCTTCCAGATGGTAATCTGCGGTAGAGGCTGGTGAGCGCCGCGCCAGTGGGGCAGGCGTCCCTGCCTGCCATAGTAGTTATTAATGATGGGTCTCTCCCTTGCAGACCCCCAGGGGGCATTTGCCGTCCAGGTGGGC
This sequence comes from Desulfobaccales bacterium, assembly GCA_050014275.1. Classification (GTDB taxonomy): domain Bacteria; phylum Desulfobacterota; class Desulfobaccia; order Desulfobaccales; family 0-14-0-80-60-11; genus JAPLJC01. The sequence continues at coordinate 2,102 of JBEKDQ010000284.1, forward strand.
CTGGTACTCGTCGGCGAAGCGCTCGATGGTGGTCTTGATAAAGAAGTACGGGCTCATACCCAGGGCGCAGTTGGAGGAATCCACCATGAGCTGGCTAAGGCTGATCATCCGGTCCAGGTCGGCCCGGACGCCTCGGCCAACGGCTACCTTGGAGATCAATTCGTAAAGCACCCGGGTTCCGCGGCGACAAGGCAGGCAGAAGCCGCAAGACTCGTGCTGGAAGAAGTAGAGGATCGACCTCACCACGTCCACGACGCAGGTGGTGTCGTCCATGACCAACATGGTGCCGGAGCCCAGGGCCCCTTCGGCCACGGCCATGGCCTTGTATTCCATGGGGGTGTCCAGTTGCTCGTCCAGGAAGAAGCCAAAAGAGGAGCCGCCGGTCTGGCAAGCCTTGTATTGGTGACCCTCACGAACCCCGCCGCCGTACTTGTCGATTAACTGCCGCACCGTCATCCCCAGGTTGGCCTCCACGATGCCGGGTTTATTGACGTGGCCCACCACCTGAAAGATCTTGGTGCCTCTGGCGTCCTCGGTGCCTTTGGACTTATACCATTCGGAACCATGCAGCACGATGGACGGCACGGAGGCCAGGGACTCGACGTTGTTGACGATGGTGGGCTTATTCCATACGCCGACGACGCCTGGGAAGGGCGGTTTGACTCGGGGATTGCCCCTTTGGCCTTCAATGGATTCGATGAGCGCGGTTTCTTCGCCGCACACGTAAGAGCCGCCGCCGGTCTGCACCTGGATGGGGAAGGAGAAGCCGCTGCCCAGAATATTGCCGCCCAGGAGATTCCTGGCAGTGGCGGCTTCGATGGCCTTATGGAGGCGGTACATGCTGAGGTAATATTCGCCGCGCACGTAGATATAGCCACCACTGGCCCCCACCGCATAGCCGGCGATGGCCATGCCCTCCAGGACCCGGTGGGGGTCGCCTTCCATGATGTAGCGGTCCTTGATGGTTCCCGGCTCCCCTTCATCGGCGTTGCAGACGATGTACTTGGGAGAATTGGGATTGGGCAGGGTGAAGGACCACTTGAGGCCGGTGGGGAAGCCGGCGCCACCCCGGCCCCGCAGCCCCGAGTCTTTGACGGTGTTGACCACCTCCTCCTGGCTCATGGCCAGGGCCTTTTTCAGAGCTTCGTAGCCGCCCTGTTCCAGGTAGGCGTCCAGGCTGAGGGGGTCAATCCGGTCTACGTTGGCCAGGAGCACCA
>JBEKDQ010000285.1:0-3317 GCA_050014275.1 Desulfobaccales bacterium
TAAGGCAAAACCACAAAACCTTCTTTAATCAGAAGTTCCGCGGCTCTCAGAGTCTCCACCGGGTCCGGCAGCAGATACTTGGGCTCGGGGGTGAGTTCCAGCTTGACCCAGGGCGGCAGGCCCATGGCCCGGGCCATTTTGGCCAGACGCACCGCCTCCTCCGCGGTGCGGGCCCCGGAGGTGTTGGCCAGGATCAGGTATTTCACAGGGTCCAGCGCCGAGAGGATGCTGTCACTGGCCGGTTTGCCCAAATCCACCCGCCGCAAGGCCACGGTGACGATTTCGGCGGCCACCGCCTCAAGCGCCGCCTTCAGGGCCGCGGCAGAGGGAAACTTGCCGGTGCCCACCATGAGGCGGGAATGGAACCGGCGTCCGGCGATGATTAGAGGGTCGTCTGGCATTATTGACTCATACGGCACAATAGTGTTCTGTTTCGCAATTGATTATCCGTTGAAAATGACTGATTTTTAACCCCCCTCTGGAAAAGGGGGTAGGGGGGATTTAATATAACTTCTTGAAATCCCCCTAAATCCCAGTAGTGTCGGCAGCAAAATTGCATGGAGAAGATTACACTTCTCGCAGTTAAACTTTAGACCCTTGTAATTTCAGCGATATCAACATGTTATACCTATGCAACTAAATCCCCTCTCCCCTGTGAGGGGACGACACCGGGTGAGGGGTGGCTTCGTCGGCCGTTGCCTACCCCCCTCACCCTGCCCTCTCCCCCCCCAAGGGGGGAGAGGGAAATACCTTGTAAATTTCATGAATTGATTAGCTAGTGGGCCTGCCTAAGGTCAAACAATTCTCTACTGCCTGCCTCATAGCAAAAACCTTTCCGGACACTACTGCCCAAATCCCCATTTTTCAAAGGGAGATTTAACCATGCCAGGTCCAGCGTTCCAGGCCTGATATTATGTCCAGCTAAATTATGAAACACTCCACTAAAATTCGTTGAGGAGGATTTACGGAAACAGTGAGTAGTGATATATCCAACGCTTTGCTGTTACGGCTCACTGCTCACTTTCCCAGCCCGCACAAGGGACAGTCCGGGTTCTTCACCCGGGTCAGGGATTGAAACCTCCCCCGGAGCCCGTCATAGGCCAGGAGCCGGCGCGTCAGCTCCGATTCCCGGCCCAGGAGGAGCTTCAAGGTCTCCACCGCCTGGAGACAGCCCATGACCCCGGCCACCGCGCCCAGGATGCCCGCCTGGGTGGAGTCAGGCACGGCCGCCGCCGCCGGCGGCTCCGGCACCAGGCAGCGGTAACAGGGATTCTCCGCCCCCGGCCGCGCCACCAGCAACTGCCCATGCCAACCGGTGGCCGCGGCAGACACCAGGGGAATCTCCTCCCGCCAGCAGCACTCCGCCACCAGGAAGCGGGTGGGGAAGTTGTCGCTGGCGTCCAGCACTAGCTCAAAGCCCTGCACCACTTCCCGGACCTGGGCCGGGGTGCGGAGGTAAAGGTCGAAGGTCTCCACCCGGCAGTGGGGGTTCAGGGCCGCCAGGGAGCCGGCCGCCGAGGCCACCTTGCGCCGGCCCAGATCAGGGGTGTGGTGAATAATCTGGCGCTGCAGGTTGGACAACTCCACCTGGTCGCCATCCACCAGACCCAGGCGCCCCACTCCGGCCGCGGCCAGGTAGAGAAGAGCGGCGGAGCCGATGCCGCCGGCCCCCACCACCAGTACCCGGGCAGCACCCCAGCGGGCCTGTCCTTCCCAACCCACCTGGGCCAGCAGGGCGTTCCGGGAATAGCGTTCTCTCTCTTGGGGGAACATTCCTGCCCTTCTGCGGCCTCCATCAGGCTTCTTCGAGTTGGCGGCTGTGACCCGCCCGATATCTCCGGTTAAAACGGCGGGCATAGCCCGCTCTAGAAGCCGGTTGGGAAAGGGGATTTTATAGGGCGGCCTGTGGCCGCCGATTGCCCCTATGCCGAATATCTTATTCAAATTATAAACTTCCGCAAGTCATCAGACAACCCGGGGGGCCTGGGCTTTACCGGCAATTCTCCTTCCGGACTTGCCTTGACAGGCTTTCACCATTTGGATAACTTTTAAAAGATTCGGAGGATCTGCTACTTGGAGTTGGAAGCTGTCATCGGGCTGGAAGTCCACGCGCAATTGTTAACCGCCAGCAAGATCTTTTGCGGTTGCGCCGCCAATTACGGGGCCGCCCCCAATACCCAGGTTTGCGAGGTCTGCCTGGGGATGCCCGGGTCCTTGCCGGTACTGAACCGCAAGGCCCTGGAATACGGTCTGAAGATGGCCCTGGCCACCGACTGCCGCATCGCCCCGCAGTCGGTCTTCGCCCGCAAGAACTATTTTTACCCCGATCTCCCCAAGGGCTACCAGATCTCCCAGTATGAGCTGCCCCTGGCGGAGCACGGCCACCTGGACATTAAGGTCGACGGCGGCCTCAAGCGCATCGGCATCACCCGGATTCACCTGGAGGAGGACGCCGGAAAGCTGATCCACAGCGAATCCCGACCGGTGAGCTTCGTGGACTTCAACCGCACCGGGGTACCCTTGATCGAAATCGTCTCCGAGCCGGATCTCAAGAGCCCCGAGGAGGCGGTGGAGTATCTCAAGGGCCTGCGCAACATCCTGCTCTATCTGGAGATCTGCAACGGCAACCTGGAGGAGGGCTCCTTCCGCTGCGACGCCAACATCTCGCTGCGGCCGGTGGGCGCTAAGGAATTGGGGGTCAAGGTGGAACTCAAGAACATGAACAGTTTCCGCTTTGTCAAGGCGGCCCTGGAATTTGAGAGCAAGCGGCAGCGGGCCTGGCTGGCCGCGGGCCGGGAGATCGTCCAGGAGACCCGCCTCTGGGATGCGGCCCAGCACCAGACGGTGTCCATGCGGGGCAAGGAAGAGGCCCACGACTACCGCTACTTCCCGGACCCGGACCTGGTGCCGGTGAGAGTCACCGATGAGTGGATAGCAGAGCTTGGAAAAAATCTGCCAGAGCTACCGGCGGCGCGGCTCCAGCGGTTCCAGGCCGACTACGGCCTGCCGGCCTACGACGCCGAGGTCCTGACCAGCGACAAGGCCCTGGCGGATTACTTCGAAGCCGCCGTCAAGCTCTTCCCCCACCCCAAGCAGGTGAGCAACTGGATCATGGTGGAGCTGTTGGGGGAGCTAAATAGAGAGGGGGCCAGCATCGCCTCCTGCCGGGTCAATCCCGGGGCCCTGGCCAGGCTGCTGACCCTGGTGGAACAGGGGAGCATCAGCGGCAAACTGGCCAAGGCGGTGTTCGAGGACATGGTGGCCAGCGGCCGGAACCCGGAGGCCATCATCCAGGAAAAGGGCCTGGCGCAGATCAG
>JBEKDQ010000286.1:0-3306 GCA_050014275.1 Desulfobaccales bacterium
ACCTTTTCACCCTTACCGTGGGCGAACCACGGCGGTCTGGTCTCTGTGGCACTTTCCCTGGGGTTGCCCCCGCTGGGGATTACCCAGCACCCTGCCCTGTGGAGCTCGGACTTTCCTCCGGCGGCTGTGAGCTCGCCGGCGATCATCTGGCCTGCTCCGCGGCCCTTTGGGATTCTGACTCATCCGGGCGGGACCCGACCCGCCTAAGATCATTTTACCGCGGCTGCGGCCTTTGGTCAATGGCCTGATTGGCCAGACGGTCGGCCTGATGGTTCATTTCCCGCGGCACATGGAAGACCTCAAAGCTATCGAACCTTTGCAATTCCTGTTGGGCTTCCTGCCAGAGGACCAGGAGGTGGGGTTGTTTCACCCGGTAGGAGCCGTTGATTTGCCGAACCAGCAACTCGGAGTCGGAGTAAACTTTGATCCTGATGATCCCCAGGCTGCGGGCCAGCTTCAGTGCCAGGAGCAGGGCCCGGTATTCCGCCACGTTATTGGTGGTCTGCCCCAGGAATTCTTTATCTTGTTTGCGGACTTCGCCGTCCGGGGCCACCAGCACCACCCCGGCCCCAGCCAGGCCAGGGTTGCCCCGGGAGGCGCCGTCGCAAAAAACGGACCAGACACCCTCCTCCAGGGAGCCATAGTGGTCGGCCGCATCCTGGAACAGGTCCCGGAGCTCGTCCTCAGTAAGGTGGAACGATTTGCGCACCTGGGCCTGGTCCAGACCCAGGGCCAGGGCCCGGAAGATGGCGGCCCGGCCGGCTGCCCTCGCCATGTTCCACCTCAGGACTAGACTTGCGAGGCCGTCTTCCCACCCATGGCCTCTTCTTCCCGCCAGTAGAGGATGCGCTGGCAATGGGGGCACTGGAGAATCTCTTCCCCCTTCTGCAGGTCGATGGACTGCTGGGGGAGAATGTTCATATGGCAGCCGAAGCAGACGCCGTCCTGCACCGGGGCGATGGCGGTGCCGTTGCGTCGCTGGCGGATGAACTCATACCGTTTCAGGAGCGGCGCCGGTACTCCCTTGCGCAGTTTTTTCCGCTGCTCCTCCAGGCCCGTGAGGCGCTGCTCCAGGGTCTTCACCGCGGTGGCCACCTCCGCCGCCCGCCGCGCCAGGATGGCCTGGCGCTCCTGGATCAGGGTTTCCGCCTCCTTAAGGAGCCGTTTCCGCTCCTCCAGATGCTCCATGAGTTCCAGCATGCGGGTTTCGCATTGGTCCCGCTGATCTTCCTTGAAGGCGATTTCCTTGAGCATCGCCTTGTATTCGATGTTGCTTTTGATCTCCATCAGGCGGCCGCGGCTCTTTTTGATGCCGTCTTCCATTGCCGCGATCTCTGCCTCCGTGTCACGCCTCTGCTTCTGCAGGTCCTCCAGTTCCTGAAGGCTGGCGGCCTGCTGGGCCCCCAGGTCTTCCAGGGCCGCTTCCTCGGTTTTGAGTTCGCCCGGGAGCTGCTGCAGCTCGCCGGCGACCTCCTGAATCACCATATCCAACTCCTGGACTTCGATGAGCCTGCTTAACTCCGGTAGCAAGTTCGACCTCCGTAATAACGGTTATCGGTTAAAAACAATGAAATTTCAATATATTAAATATAAGTGTGGCCCTCACCAAAATACAAAGGGGGCAGTGTCTGACTGCGCCGCCTCTACCCGCAGCGACAGCCCGGCGGCCTGAAAAAAGCCCCTGAGTTCTTCAGCCCAGGGACGCATAAAAACCGCTTCACTGGCATAATGACCCACCTCCAGGACGGCGAAATCCACCAGGCCGCCGGCCGGGGCCTGGTGATGCCGCACCTCCCCGGTAATATAGACCTGGGCCCCCTTTTCCCGGGCCGTTTGAATAAAATCGCCGCCGCTGCCCCCCATTACCGCCAGGCGCTGCACCTCTTGGGGCGGGCGACCCCAGACCTTTAGGGTGGCCACCTGAAAGATCCCCTTGATCAGGGAGACCACTTCCGAGAAAGGCAGGGATGTGGGCCAGCGGCCCAGACGGCCGAAACCCCGGGGCCTGCCGGGATTCCGCAAAGGGTACAGGTCGTAGGCCACTTCTTCATAAGGGTGCGCCTGCCGCAGCCGGGCCAGGGCGGCGGGCAGGAGAGGCTCGGGCGCCAGGATCTCCAGGCGGGCTTCCTCCACCCGGGAGAGTTTCCCCGCCTCCCCCAGGACTGGATGGGCCCCCTCCAGGGGCTGGTAACTGCCCTGGCCCTTGCCGGCAAAGGTACAATGGGAGTAGCGGCCGATGACCCCCAGACCCGCCTCCGCCAAGGTCAGGCGCACCTGGTCCTCGTAATCCAGGGGCACAAACACCGTCAACTTGTACAGGGCCTCCCGGCCGGTCTCCACCAGAACCTCCACCTCCGCCAAGGACATCCTCCGGGCCAGGTACTCGTTAAGGCCCTCGGGGGCCACGTCCAGGTTGGTGTGGCAGGAAACCGAAGCCAGGCCGGCCCGGATCAAGGCGCTGAGCAAGTGGCCGCCGGGCTGGTCTTCCCGCACCTCCGAGAAGGGCTGGTAAAGCAAGGGGTGATGGGTCAGGAGGAGCTGCGCCCCCAGGCTCTGGGCTTCCTGGACCACCCCGGGGGATGCCTCCAGGGCCACCAACACCGTGGCTACCCGGCTATCCGGGTGCCCCACCTGGAATCCGCTGCGGTCGCCGGGCGCAATCCAGGCCGCGGGATAACGGCTGGCCAACACCTCGATGATCTCTTGCAGGCTAGCGCTCATGGACATAAAAAAGGGGTGCGCAGAATGCACCCCCGGGGTCTGGCCCCTCAGCAACTGCCGCTCCTTGTCGATCTCGGATTATACCCGTGTCCCCCTGATCGATGGTGGGCCCACCCGGATTTGAACCAGGGACCGTCCGGTTATGAGCCGGTTGCTCTGACCGCTGAGCTATGGGCCCGCTAAGCATTGGCTCAGGAACTTGCAGGGGCGGCTCACCCCGCCCCTGGTGATATTATAACCCTACTATCCCCAATTGTTCAATAGGGCCCGGAAACATGGCGAAGTCAATTCTCGATAAAGCTTTTCAACCGGGTGCTCCGGGAGGGGTGCCTCAGTTTCCGCAGAGCCTTGGCCTCGATCTGGCGGATGCGCTCCCGGGTGACTGCGAAATCCCGCCCCACTTCTTCCAGGGTGTGGTCATTCTTTTCCCCGATGCCGAAACGTTTGCGCAACACCTTCTCCTCCCGGGGGGTAAGGGTGGCCAGCATCCTCTGGGTCTGGTCCGCCAGATTGAGGTTGGCCACCGCCTCCATGGGGGTGGAAATCTTTTTGTCTTCGATGAAATCGCCCAGGTGGCTGTCCTCC
>JBEKDQ010000287.1:0-3296 GCA_050014275.1 Desulfobaccales bacterium
TTTTCTCTGAGACATGGGCGTCACCTGTTTCCACGGCATAACCAGCCTCCTGCCAGAAGTGGTTATGCCATTTTAAACTGTTACCCATGTCTCCGAACATGTGTTACCTATGTCCCCGGTCTATACAGGGGGGAGAGGGCAGGGTGAGGGGGGTATGCAACGGCCGATGAAGCCACCCCTCACCCTAACCCTTTCCCCTCTCAGGGGAGAGGGGATTTAGTTCATCGGTATAATATGTTGATATCGCTGAAATTATAATTATCTAAAGTTTAACTGCGAGAAAGTGTAACCTTCTCCATGCAATTTTGTTGCCGGAGATTACTGGGGTAGGGGGGGATTTTAATATAACCTCTTGAAATCCCCTCTAAATCCCCATGTTCTGGTAGCCGCCGGCTTTAGCCTGCGCTCATTTTATTAAGGATTTTCGCAAACTTAAGCTTGCGGCTACATTTTAAAGGGCAAAAGATAAAGAACATTTTTTATTAAAGGAAAATCTGAGAGACATGACACGACATGACACTAGTTTGAGACTCTTTTCAAAAGAATTCATAGGGCGGGCTGTGCCCGCCGCTAGTTTGGCTTTGCCCAGATAATGGCGGCCACAGGCCGCCCTAGAAAATCTATTTCCCCACCATCTAAGTTTAAGCGGCTATTTGGGGGCCTTTGCTGATAGCGGAAAGCTGACTGCTGACTGCTTTCCACTATTGCTTTTTTCCCAGGATGGCTTAAATTCTTGATTAAGGAGGACCTGCCATGAAGAAATCACTCGGCCCCAGGACCCTGGCCTTTCCCACCCCGGTCTGGGTAGTGGGAACCTACGACGCCAATGGCAAGGCCAACGCCATGACCGCGGCTTGGGGGTCCATTTGCTGTTCCAAGCCGCCCTGCCTCGCGGTCTCCCTGCGCAAGGCCACCTACTCCTACGGCAATCTCAAAGCCCGGGGCGCCTTCACCATCAGCGTGCCTTCCGAGACTTACGTCAAGGAGGCGGATTATTTTGGGATCGTCAGCGGCCGGGAGGTGAACAAATTCGACCGGGCCCACCTCACCCCGGTGAGCAGCACCCTGGTGGACGCCCCCTTTGTGGGGGAATTCCCCTTGGTGCTGGAGTGCAAGCTGATCCAGACCATCGAGATTGGCCTGCACACCCAGTTCATCGGGGAGATCCTGGACGTCAAGGCCGATGAGGCGGTTCTGGGGGATGAGGGCTTCCCGGACATCGAAAAGGTGCGGCCCATCATCTTCGGCCCGGAGATCCGCACCTACCACGGCATCGGCAAGTTCCTGGGCCAGGCCTTCACCATCGGCAGGGACCTCTAATGGCCAAGGTCAATCTCGGCGCCAACGCTTATATCTATACTATGCCGGTGACCCTGGTGGGGGCCAGCGTGGAGGGTCGGGCCAACTTCATGACCGTGGGCTGGGTCATGCGGGTCAACCTCAAGCCCCCGCTCCTGGCAGTGGCCCTCAATAAGGCCCACTTCACCCCCGAAGGCATCCGGCAGAACCGCGCCTTCAGCGTCAATTTCCCCGGGGCCGACCTGATGGAAAAGACCGACTACTGCGGCCTGGTTTCGGGGCGCCAGGTGGACAAGTCCGGTCTCTTCCGGGTCTTTTACGGGGAGCTGGAGACCACACCCCTGATCGAGGAGTGTCCCCTGGGCCTGGAGTGCCGCCTTTATGAAGTGGTGGAGCTCCCCACCAACGATCTGTTCATCGGCGAGATCGTGGCGGCTTATGTCGATGAGGACTGCCTCACCATCGGCCAGCCGGATATCTTGAAGATCAATCCTCTGGTGCTCACCATGCCGGACAACCATTACTGGACCGTGGGCGAGCTGGCCGGCGAAGCCTGGCACGCAGGAAAGAAAATGAAGCAGGCGGGAGGGCGATAGTTCATGTTTCAGAAATACCTTTAAAATATCGACATGTTCTGGTAGCCGCAGGCTTTAGCCTGCGCTCATTATATTAAGGCTTTTCCCAAGCTTAAGCTTGTGGCTACATTTTAAAGGGCAAAAGATGAAGAACATTTTTTATGAGACATGACACTAGGCCCGGATTTTCAATCCGCCCCTGCGGGAAACTCTTTTTCTCTTCGGCAGGGATAATGAGTCGGTGTTCTGCCGTGAAAACCGAGTTGAGCGAAACCGGGATCCGCGCCATCAAAGAAGGCATCAGCGCAAGTACGCCCAGGCGGGCCAGGCGGCCCAGGCGGCGCCCAGGAGGGTGAGTGCCCCCCGGCTGAGTGCGGAAATAACTCCCCGCCCGGGCCGGGCGGGGTACAAGGAAGGCACGAGAGGGGTGGGGCGAGGATCAGCGGCCGTTAGCCCGGGCCGGGGTCTGGAGTTCCTTCTTTTCATCCCCTTCCAGGATATAGGCCTCGATGAAGCCGTCCAGATCGCCGTCCAGGATCGCCTCGACGTTACCGGCCTCGTACTTGGTACGGTGGTCTTTCACCAGCCGATAGGGCTGCATAACGTAAGAGCGAATCTGGCTGCCCCAGGCGATGTCCTTCTGGGATTCCTGCATCTCCTGCTTCTTCTCTGCCCGCTTCCGCCTTTCCAGGTCATAGAGGCGGGCCCTGAGGACCTTCATGGCCAACTCCCGGTTGCGATGCTGGGAGCGCTCCGTCTGGGAGGAGACCACGATGCCGCTGGGCAGGTGGGTGAGGCGCACCGCCGAGGAGGTCTTGTTGACGTGCTGGCCGCCGGGGCCACTGGCCCGGAAGGTATCGATGCGCAGGTCTTTCTCCTGGATGTCGATCTCGATGCGGTCGTCCACCTCCGGCAATACCTGGACCGCGGCGAAGGAGGTGTGGCGGCGGCCGCTGGCGTCGAAGGGGGAGATGCGCACCAGCCGGTGGATGCCCGATTCGCTCTTCAGATAGCCATGAGCGTAAGGGCCAGAGACGGTGAAGGTGACGCTCTTGACCCCGGCTTCATCCCCCGGCAAGAGGTCGATGGTTTCGCTCTTAAAGCCGTGGCGTTCGGAGTAGCGCAGGTACATGCGCAAGAGAATTTCGGTCCAATCCTGGGCCTCGGTGCCGCCGGCGCCGGCATGGATGGTAACGATGGCGTTGAGCGGGTCTTCCTCGGCCCCCAGCAGCAGCTTGATCTCCCAATCCCAGAAGGTTTCCACCAGTTTGGCGAGCTCGCCGGCCACTTCCTTGAGGGCCTTGTGGTCTTCCTCCTCCACCGCCAGGTCCAGGAGCACCTCGAGGTCCTCTACCTGGCGTTCCTTCCCTTGCCAGTCCTCCAGGGCCTGAAGCAAGGCGCCACGCTCCTTGAGGATCTCCG
>JBEKDQ010000288.1:0-3272 GCA_050014275.1 Desulfobaccales bacterium
AAGGACTCGGTCCACCCGGCTTCCCGGAACAGGCCGTAGGTGGCCAGGCGGGGAAAGGCGCTGTCCCAACTGCGGCTGCGGTGCACCTCCGGGGTCTGGGAGAGCCAGAACTCCCCGCTCTCCTGGACGGTAAAGCACTCGGCCCGGTAAAAGATGGTGGGATACTGGCAGGTTTCATCCACCTGGCGGTGGGCCGTCAGGGGCAGGTATTCCGGCAACTGCGCCGAAAGTTCGCGGAGCATGGGCACGGTGCCTTCCTGGGTGCCCAGGAGGTCCGGCCGGCGCCGGCGGATGAGGTCCCCCACCAGATCCCGGCGAAACTGCCATTCATTGGGACCGTCCAGAGGGGTGGCAAACCGCAAGTTAAAGGTCATGATCAGCATGGTATCCTTAAACAAACCCGGCTCGCAAGGGCTGCGGGAAGAAGAGTTCCTGCGAGGTGCGCAAAAAATAGGCGTCGGTCATGGAGGCCAGAAAATCCCGAACGATCTCCGCTGGCTGGTGGGACTCCCGATAGGCAGGGTCCAGGGGGGCCAAGAAGTCCTTGTAGATAGGGGAGTCGCGCCGGTCTTGGGCCAGGTCCTCCAAAAACCGCTGGAATAGGCGCTGGCACAGGGCCTCGATCTTGGAGGTTTGGTCCTTGATGCGGGGATTGTTATAGATCCGCTGGTAATTGAACTCCTTGAGCTGCTTCAACAGGGCCCCCACCTCGGGGCTGTATCCCACGTAGTTCTTGTCGAAACTGTGCCGCAGCAGGTCGGTCACCAGGCTGTAGACGATGGCGCCGTTGGTGCGGCCCAGGCGGCCTGCCACCTCCGGGGGCAGCTCCTCCCGGCGCACCAGCGACAGCGTGATGGCGTCCTCCAGGTCCCGGCCGATGTAGCTGATGGTGTCCGCCAGCCGGACCACGCAGCCCTCCAGGGTCATGGGCTTCAGAGAAAGCTCCGGGTCGGCCGTCTTGCTGCGGATCTCCTCCTCCAGGTGGGCGAAGGTCTTGTCCCTCTGTGGGGAGAGGCGCTCCAGGTGAGTCTCCCCGTCATGGCATAGGATGCCATCCAGCGCTTGCAGGGAGAGATTGAGGCCCCGGCCGTTTTTCTCCAGGCGGTCGAGAAAGCGCACTCCCTGGATGCTGTGGAGAAAGGGGCCGATGCCGTGGGCCTGGCAAAGGACCGAGAGGATGTGTTCCCCGTCGTGGCCGAAAGGGGGATGGCCGATATCGTGGCCCAGGGCGATGGCCTCCAGCAGGTCTTCATTCAGCCGCAAAAACTTGCCGATGGTGCGGGCGATCTTGGAAAGGAGCTGCACGTGCAGCACCCGGTGGCTGATCTGTTCATGGTCGACGAGATAGAAGACCTGGGTCTTGTCGATATAACGGGTGTAGGCCCGGGAATGGAGGATACGATCGGCGTCCACCGCGAACTCCTGGCGGTGGCCCCGGGCCACGGACTCTTCAAAGCGGCGGCGGCTGGCTTGGACCGAGCGGGTGGCGTACGGCGATAGCCAGGTTTCCTCCTGCCGCTCCAAGATTTGCCGTAGTTCTGACAATTTGACCATTCAGGGGCTACTTCCCGAATCATCATCATAGCACAAGAGCCAGCGCCCCTCAATAGTGGAATGCCGGCAGACCTACCAGTGGAGTGTTTCAGAAATACCTTTACACCGTAGATCTACCCGCGGATTTGGGGCACGGGGCCGGGACGCTGAGAATTGTTTTGCATTATGGTAAATATATGATATTTATTAAGTTTCATGGAATTTCAGGTCGCCGGGGTTTTTGGTATTTTTTATACCGGCGCCGGGCCGAATCTGATGGACAACCGCGCTTATCTGGAGGATTTCCTGCAGTACCTGCGGGTGGAGCGCCAGATGTCGCCCCACACCCTGCGGAGCTATCGTCTGGATATCAGCCAGTTTTTGGAATTTTACCGCTCCCGTCCGGGAAACCCTGATTTGCAGGAGGTGGCCTACCCGGACCTGCGGGCCTTTCTGGCCCAGGCCCTCCAGGGCCGGCGCAAGGTCACGGTGGCCCGGAAGCTCTCGGCCCTGCGCACCTTCTGCAAGTATTTGCAGCGCCAGGGGGTTTTGGCCGGCAACCCCGCCAGGCTGGCCCCCAGTCCCAAGCTGGAGAAGCCCCTGCCCCATTTTCTGACGGTGGACGAGGCCTTCCATCTGCTGGGCACCTGCCGCGGCGACGCCTTCGGGGCCTGCCGGGACCGGGCCATTTTGGAGGTCTTTTACGGCGGCGGCTTGCGGCTGTCGGAGTTGGTCGGTCTCGACCTGGGGGACCTGGACCTGGACCAGGGGGTGCTGCGGGTCTGGGGCAAGGGCGGCAAGGAGAGGTTGGCCTTTCTGGGGAAGGCGGCCCGAGAGGCGCTGGCCGCCTATCTGGCCCAGCGCCGGGCCCTAACAGAAAAAACAAAAAAGTTGGCCCGGACCGGGGCGCCGGCTTCTGCTCCCCTGTTCCTCAACCGGCGGGGCGGCCGTTTAAGCTCGCGTTCGGTAGCCCGCCTGGTGGGCAAGTGGGCGCGGCTGGCGGGTCTCTCCCAGGCCCTGACCCCCCACGGCCTGCGCCACAGCTTCGCCACCCACCTGCTGGAGGGCCGGGCCGACCTTAGGACCGTCCAGGAGCTACTGGGGCACGCCTCCATCTCCAGCACCCAGCGGTATTTACATACGGACCTGGATTACTTGATGGAGGAATACGACAAGGCGCATCCCCGGAGCAAATGACCCAAAGATCAAATAGGTTATTGGTAGCCGCAGGCTTTAGCCTGCGCCGCACAGGCGAGACGCCTGTGCCACTGTTCCCAAGTTTTGATCTCGTTCCCAAGTTGTACTTGGTAACGAGAAAAGTGGGTTCCCAAGCGGGAGCTTGGGAACCAGGGTAAAGTGGCACAGGCCTCCGGCCTGTGATCTCCACAGGCTGGAAGCCTGTGCCACCTATAAATCAGCCGGGGTCGGTTGTTCCCCTCGTTTTTCTTGGCGTACTTGGCTTTCTTTGCGTGAGGTCTTCCGATGGACCAGGATATCAAGACTTTCCGCGGCACCACCATCCTCATGGTGCGCCGGGGGGATAAGGTGGCGGTGGCCGGCGACGGCCAGGTGAGCCTGGGGGAGATGGTCATGAAGCACCGGGCCAAAAAGGTGCGCCGTCTCTACCATGGCAAGATCATCGCCGGCTTCGCCGGTTCGGCGGCCGACGCCCTCACCCTGTTCGAGCGCCTGGAGTCCAAGCTGGAGGCCCACCAGGGCAACCTCACCCGGGCGGTGGT
>JBEKDQ010000289.1:0-3260 GCA_050014275.1 Desulfobaccales bacterium
GAGGCCTGGCCCTGGTCCAGGAATACATGGCCCATGATTTGGGGGTGAGGACCGGAAGTTTAAGTTTTGCGTCTAAGGGTTTGCACGCCTATGATTTTCAAATAGAAGCCTTGAAAGGCAGAATCGGTGTTTAAGGCCGTTTTTTGTTTTTGGTTTTTACGGTTGACAACAACAAGGTGAGGTTCCCTAACTTCACCCTGGCGGAAAAATGTAGGGTGAGTACCGCCCACCGAATAAAAGGCGGGAGCAATATATGAAATTCAACGAACGAACAATAGAAAAGCTTTTTCAGGAAAGCTTAATCGCGGCGCGTTCATTGCTCGCTGCTTTGCCTGTTGCAGAGGGAAGGGAGCCAAATCTAACAGGATTGAACGGTTGGATTTACGAACAGACAATTCGCTACTGCTTATGCCGAGAGTTAATTACATTATGACTGTCTCCAATAATAAAAGAGCAGGTACCTCTCCATGGGAGGACCAAGATTGACTTATTAGTAGGCAAATTAGCTATTGAAATAAAAGGTTTGGGGTCTTTCGGCGGTGATTCTAAAAAATACAGTGGATATAAAGCTAAAGTTGAAGAAAGAGGATGGATATATTGTTATTTAACAAGGAGTGAGTCTTACAAGCCTTATCGCTTGGAAAGTGAATCTACGTTTGGAAAAGAGTTCGCCTTCTTCTTGGACTCAGAAGGAGATTGGCCGAGATTTGTAAGATAAGTTATGAAAAATTATTGAAAGAAACTTTAATAGACCATTTTAGCTATATAGAGTACGCACAGCCCACCACATAAAAGGCGGGCCCTGCCAGCTGACCACTAACCGCTACCCGTCAATCATCATCATCATCATCGTCGAAGGTCCCGGGGTTTCCCTGCTGCACTCTCTGGGCCACTTTTGA
Source organism: Desulfobaccales bacterium (assembly GCA_050014275.1). GTDB lineage: Bacteria > Desulfobacterota > Desulfobaccia > Desulfobaccales > 0-14-0-80-60-11 > JAPLJC01. Next base: position 900 of record JBEKDQ010000289.1, read on the forward strand.
GGCCCTGGGCAGCGGCTCCCGGTAGCCGTTGTGGAGCTTCACCAACTCCAGGTAGCGCAGGGGGTCGAAGTTTACGTACTGGTATTGCCGGTAGACCTTGCCCTTCCCCAGGTAGCTGTGCACCAGCAAGCGCTGGAACTCCACGAAGCCCAGCGCCTTTTTGAAGGCGATCTTCTGGCTCATGAAATTGGGAGTCCGGTCCTTGTCCGGAAGGCGCACCGGGATGGGGTGGTTAACGAATTCTTCGGCGTGGTAGAGGCCCATGAGGTGCCCCAGTTCGTGGCACAGCAGATTGGCCAGCCAGTTGCGGTTCAGGGACTCATCCTTAGGGTCGGCGCTCAACTGGGCCTCCTCGAAGCGCTTGAAGGAGATGTGGGTCACCGACAAGGGCAGGTGGGCAAAGGCGCACTTGTCCCGGCAGACCTGGAGGAAGCGCAGGCGAAATGGCGGGGCCACCTCGAAGGCCTTAGAGCTTGCATCCAGCCATTCCCGGTGGCTCAGCAGCTCCACCCGCAGCCGCTGGGCCGGGGCCAGCAGCCCGGGTTTGGGCCCCGCCGGGCAATAGACCAGGTTCACCCCCATCCGGGCGAAAAACTGCTGTACCTGGTCCTCCACTAAGCAGATCATGCGGCGGCAGGCGGCCAACTCCGGGCTGGGGGAGACATAGACCTCCACCTCCAGCTTCTTGGGAGAAAGGTCCACCGGTCCCAGATCGCGGTAAGAAAAAAGGGCCGCCTCCTCCTGGTAAGTCAGGCCAACGGCCGGGACCGCGGCGGCCAGTCCCAAAACTAGAGGGAGAATCAGCACCAGACCCAAGGAATATCTCGCCGCAGCGGATTTCATCTTATGCCCCCTCAGATTCCTCTTAAAATGCAGCCGCAAACATTTAGCTTACGCAGGCTGAAGCCTGCGCTACAGTTTAAGGCGCGGGAAGGCGCTGCTCCACTTAATAAATTCGAATTGCTTCTGCTCCATTAATTTACTGATTATGCGAAGGTTTCAGCCGAAAACCGGAAACCGGAAGCCGGAAACCGTCTTTTCGCCCCTTGCTTTCCCGGAGATTTTTTATATAGTTAGAAAGTTTGAGGAGGATGGCTCATGTCCTACGTCTGTGAAATCTGCGGCAAGCGCCCCGAGGTGGGCAACAATGTCAGCCACGCCAACAACCACAGCAAACGCCGCTGGAAGCCCAATCTGCGCAAGGTCCGGGCCGTCCGCCAGGGCAGCGTGCGTTATCTTCGGGTTTGCACCCGCTGCCTGCGCTCAGGACTGCTCACCAAACCCGCCTGAAAAGATCATCAGCTATCAGCGATATCAGCTTTAGGGTTTTGGTTTTTGGTTTTAGGTTTTTGCTTCCGTTTCTGTTTCTGCTTTTGTTTTTAGCTGACTGCTGAACCCTGATAGCTGACCGCTTCTTCCTACCCCGTCACCCTTCTTACCGAAATCACTTCCTTCAAACGCTTCAGGAACCCGAAGACCTTATCCAGGTGTTGCTGGTCCGCCACCTGAATGGTGAACCGGGCAATGCCCTTGCGCTCCTGGGTGGTTTCCACCGAGGCCCGGGTGACATTGACGTCGGCGCTCTTCAGGGCGTTGGTAATATCCGCCAGCAGGCCCGGCTTGTCCTCGGTGACCACCTGGATCTTCACCGGGTAGACCTTCCCTGCCCCGCCGCCGTCCCATTCCGCCGGGATGTGGCGGAAGTCCTCGGTACTGGCCAGGTAGGGGCAGTCGGCCCGATGGATGGTGACTCCCTGCCCCCGGGTGATGTAACCCATGATGATATCCCCGGGAATGGGCTGGCAGCATTTGGCCAGGCGCATCAGGAGGTCATCCAGATCTTTGATTTTGAGGCTGCCGCCCACCTCTGGCTTAATTTCCCGACGCTCCGGTTCCGGGGGCGCCCCTTCCGGCTGGGTCTGGGCCACCCGGAAGAGTTTGCCGGTGACCTGCCCTGGGGAGAGCTTGCCGTGGCCGATGGCGGCCAGGAGGTCATCCACCCCCACAAAGGAGAACTCCTGGGTCACCCTTTTTAGCTCTTCCCCTTCCTTGATCAATTTTTGCAGACTGGCCCCGGACTTGCGCAGCTCCCGCTCCAGCAGCTCCTTGCCCAGGGAAATGCTCTGCTCCCGCTCCGCGGCGTTGAGCCACTGGCGGACCTTGTGCCTGGCCTTGGTGGTCTTGACGAATTGCAGCCAGTCCCGGCTGGGCTGGTGGTGCGGCGAGGTGATGACCTCCACCGTGTCGCCGTTCTGCAATTCGGTGCGCAGGGGCATCATGCGGCCGTTCACCTTGGCGCCGCTGCAGCGGTTCCCAACCTCGGTATGGATGGCATAGGCAAAGTCCACCAGGGTGGCGCCC
>JBEKDQ010000290.1:0-3240 GCA_050014275.1 Desulfobaccales bacterium
CTACGCCGGAGGACCTGGAGGCGATCCTCCTGACCTGCCTGGAGAAGGAGATTGATCTGGAGCTGATTCTCCAGAAGTGGCAGGTAAGCCACCTGGAAGAGTTGGATGGCGCGAGTGCCCAACAGGTGCGGGAGTGGCTCAAGGACCAGTAACCTGAGGGAAAGGTTTCATGAAAACTTTTTTAAAGTTTCGTAATTAGGCCTAAGGATCCGCTGGGTTAAGAGCAACTTATTCTCCTCCCCCTTGCCTGGTTGCTTGGCTGCCAAGGGCCGTCAGGTAAAACCAGCCGCAAGCCGCAAAAACGAGGGTAGAGCCGCCGCGGAGATTGTGCGGGCGGCTGTAGGCGCACCCGCCGCTAGCTCTCAAAGTCTCTTCCGGCCAAGGCCTGGCGCCATCGGAAGGGTTGGTCTTTCGCGGCAGGTGGGAGGGGATAAAGATCCGGTGGGGGAGGCCCGTCCCTGAGGTTCTCTTAGAGACCATGATCGCAGATCTCCAGGCGGTGCGGGTGGCCAGACCTGGAAGCCAGCGGTATCGGGCCCCATCACTTAGTTATCCTAAGGGGACTGGGTCCCGGGGCCACGGGGCTCTTTTGCGGTTGTGGCGTTGGTGGTGGGGGGGGCGCTGGGGGGATCTTGGTCTAAGGTATTAATAAAAATAATCACTTCGGCCTTTTCGTGCTCCGGATGCTCGGCCAGGTGTCTCTGCCGGGCCTCTTCCCGGCTCTCTCCTGGCCTCACCATAATTATCTGCCAACTGCTCCGGCCAGCTGCCAACTGCCCCAAGCTTTCCAACCACTGGTTAAGATTCCCAATCCTCCCTATTCCTTGCTATCTCCTTTAGCCGTTCCTCTTCAGTATCTGTCTCCAGTCCCTTTAGGTAGGCCGCCACCATAGACGCCAGCAAATCCGTCAGCGCTTGCCCCTCCCCCGGGGTTATATCGCCTTGGGACACGGCCCCTAAAATCGCCACCAAGGCTTTGGGCAGGTCGCCAGCCGATTTAATCTTGGGCAAGGTAAAGTTAACGGGCCGGTCCTTCCGAGGTGGCAAGAGTCTTTCCAAGCACAGGCGCAGCGCCATCGGGTGGCCATTTTTGGCTAATTCCACTACCTTGCGGGTCAAGACCTCAGCCTCCCCATCCAACAAGGCCTGGCTGGCCAGAGTCGCCTTATTCAAGGACCCCTTGGGCCGGCCACTGGGGTTGCCAGATTGCCCGGATTTGAATTTGCCCATGGCTGGGTTACCTCGTCTTTATCAGGAGGGTTAAAACCCGTAGTTCCTCCAGCCCGGAGCCTGAAGCAGTCCCTTAGGCTGGACCTCAGTATCCCCACTCATTGTCGCCAAGGGACCAAGGTCCCTTTCTGCTGTGATCTTGAACTTAGGCTAGTTACCGCCCAGCCGGGTCAGCTGCCGGGGTCTAGGCTTGCCGTCCTCCTTAATCGCTTATGCCAGCTTGATGGCCGCCTGGCCCAGGTGCTTACCGTTAAAGTTCATGGCGTCCGGGGTTTCCTGGCTGGGGCGGCTTGACCTGCCCTCTCCGGCTCGATCGCCGCTTGCAAGGCCTCCATGATATTATCCAGCGCCTCTGGCTCCGTGTCCCCCTGGGAGATCGTCCCGGGGATTTCCCGGCATTGACTCGTAAAGCCGCCCTCCTCCAGGTCCGGGGTCAACACTACGGTAAAGGTCCGGCCCGCCACCCTGACTTTTTCCTCTTTGGGGACTACAAACCTTTGTACCTTCCCCCGGAGTCCCGCAATTATCTCCCCCAGGGCCAGGGAAAAAACGAACTGGCCCTCTTGCAAAACGTCGATAATCCTTGACAGGTCCCGATCCACTAGAAAGAGGGTGTCGCCATCGGTAACAAACCGCAATTCAGCCAGGGGGGCTTTTACCTCGGGAAAGTTCCTTCTGAGCCAGACCAGGGCCTTCCTGATTTTCTGGAGGCTAATGCCTTCATCCCGGAGCCTTTTCGCCACCTTCAAGGCCACCAGATCCCTAAAGGAGTATTCCCGCCGGGTTCCCTTGCCGGCCGCCCCTTTAACCGAAGGCCTGACCACGCCGGTGGTGGCCCAGTGGTCCACTTGACGCCCGGAAACCCCGGTTAACTCCACCACGGTCTTTCTGCCAAAAATCATTGCCGCTTTCAATAGGTAATCTCCTCCTCTCGGCTAATAAATACACAGATGTATTCTATCATCGAAATAAATTTGCAGCAAGAAAAATTGCGGGTGTGCCGGATTGTCCGGGTTTGAACTTGCTTATGCCTGTTTTGCCGCTGTATTTTCAGGACAGGTAAAAGGGGAATGCCTCAAGTCAGGAGACTCACGGCGAGTCGGCCATCGCCTGGGGTTGTCGACCAGGAACCAGGACGCCTTGATGCCTTAATCTTACTCCGGGGGACATCGGGCTCCGCCCTCCGCCGGTGCAGCTCCCAGGATGCTTTTGCGGGCCACTGCTCTCGGGTATCCCGATTTTATGAGTACGGCCGGGAATTTTAATTGTCGCTGATCACCCTTTTGTCTATCTGCTGAGTCAAAGCTATCTGGTACTGACGGACTCCGGAGGTATCCACGAAGAGGCCCCGGCCCTGGGGAAACCGGTCCTGGTGATGCGGGAGGTCACGGAGCGCCCGGAAGGGGTTTGGGCTAACACGGTAAAGCTGGTGGGAACGGACCGTCAATTGATTTTCCGGGAAGTTCAGGAGCTTTTGGCAAATGAAGCCAGCTACCAGACCATGGCTCAGGCCCGCAACCCTTATGGCGATGGACAGGCTGCGGAAAGAATCTTCCGGATCCTGGCCCGCGCACTCGCCGGCCAGACCTCGGGCTTAGCGGACCTCGAACCCTGGGAACCGCAACTCGAAAGCCGATCTTGGTAATAAATCTACCGCCTCAATGCTCCCATCCCCTATTCTTTTCTGGCTTGATAGCCTTCCAACTCTATTTTCCAGGTTTGCCCGCAGGGAGTGACTCCAAGAGTTTTTGGGCTTCGTCCCGTTCGGGAAACACGGTTTTGAGAGACAGGGCCTTTTTCAGGGTTTCTTGGGCCTGGGCAGTTTCGCCCATTTTTACCTCACACCAGCCCAAATGATATGACAGAGACGGATTGTTGGGCGCTTTGGCCACTGCCTTCTCCAGATGGGTTTTGGCCTTGGCATATTCACCCCGCTGGCACAGGACCCAGCCCAGGGTATCCTGGAAACCGGGTTCCTCAGGGTTGTCCTGCAGGGTTTCGGAGGAAAGT
>JBEKDQ010000291.1:0-3160 GCA_050014275.1 Desulfobaccales bacterium
GGGGGCTTGCGATGGGGCGGCGGTCTGAGGAATCTACCTGGGAGTATGCCGGAGGGGAGGTTCGGATTAAGTTCCGGGCTTCCCCAATTTTTTCAGCAATCGGCTATCAGCTAAAGGCAAAAGACCAAAAATGAAAGCTAATGAAGGATTTTTTCTGATTCCCAAGCCCCTTCTTCGCTCAAAAAGCGGGCAATCCCGAGGGCAAGCTGTTCTCGCCAGGCGGAGCTTGGCATCAAGGGTGCGTTCCCAAGCTGGAGCCTGGGAACGAGAGAAAGTTCCTGTAGGGTGCGCACTGCGCACCATTAGCTCATAAGGAAAAGTATATCTAGGTGCGCAGTGCGCACCCTGCATGGCTGAGGGCGCACTTGGCTGCCCCAGAATTGCCGGCTACTGTCACCCTCGATGGCCTCGGGGGGCTTGCGATGGGGCGGCGGTCTGAGGAATCTACCTGGGAGTATGCCGGAGGGGAGGTTCGGATTAAGTTCCGGGCTTCCCCAATTTTTTCAGCAATCGGCTATCAGCTAAAGGCAAAAGACCATAAATGAAAGCTAATGAAGGATTTTTTCTGATTCCCAAGCCCCTTCTTTGCTCAAAGAGTGGGCAATCCCGAGGGCAAGCTGTTCTCGCCAGGCGGAGCTTGGCATCAAGGGTGCGTTCCCAAGCTGGAGCCTGGGAACGAGAGAAAGTTCCTGTAGGGTGCGCACTGCGCACCATTAGCTTATAAGGAAACAGTAATATCTCTGTCGGAGAGGGCAAATTAAATGTCTGCTTAACAAGCACGGGATACTCAAACCCTAATTTATTTTGAAGGGGATTGCTTGGCCTCTTCCGGTAATTTTTCGATTATTTTAACTGGTGTAAACCACATTTTGCTAGTTTGTAATTCCATTTTATAAAAATATCCAGTCCCAGGCACTCTATTACATATTCCGTAAATAGTTGCTGAACGGGTATCTACAACATATTTATTAATTAAATTTTCCTCAATTTCTTTATGATAGGTATATCGGCCATTTTCAGAATATTGATAAAAAATAGCCAAGAAGACTACGAATAAAATAATTATGATGCCCCGATAAATTAATTCCGCTTTGTCTTGCATATTCATTCCTCTTCCACTTATAGGATAAAGGATTTTTCAAGTATAATAATCGCCAATTTTTTGGGGGATGAGCTGGCAAGCTGTCAATATTATAGCTCTCAGCTTTCAGCGGTTTTGATAAACGGGTTAGCATTAGGTCAACTTCTACAGTTTTTTTTATGGCTTTTTTGCCACACATTTTGTTTTTTGAAATCCCTTATTAGTTTTCGCTTTTGATCTTGCCTTTAGGTGATAGCCGACAGCTAGAAGACTTGGTTTCTCCAAACGGTCCGGCCAGGTTAGCTTATTCTTCCGGCTTTGGCGGCTTTTTTGCCTTCCTGGCAGGGGTCTTGGGTCCTTCCCTGCCCTTGCCGCTCAGCAGCTTCTCCTGGTTGGGGTGCGGCCCCAGCCACTGCACCTGGCCGGTGTCCAGCTCATAGAAGGCCCCCACCAGTTTGGTCTTGCCGGCCTTCACCCCGGCCTTGATCAGTATGCTCTTTTGCAGAATGTCTTCCATGGCCTGCCAGACGTTGTCCTTGATGGCGGCCTCCAATAGGGCTTCCCCGGCGGCCCCGGGATTCTCTGCCCTGGCCCTGGCCACCGCCGCCCTAATGGGAGCCAGCAAGGCTGGGATGCTGCCCGGGAGTTTGGCGTTTTCCAGCACCGCGGTCACCGCCCCGCACTGGCTATGACCCAGGACCACCAGCAGCGGGGTGTGGAGATAGTCCACGGCGTATTCCAGGGAGCCGATTTCATCGGTGGCGGCTGCGTTACCGGCCACCCGCACCACGAAGAGATCGCCGAGCCCCTGGTCGAAGATCAGCTCCACCGGCACCCGGGAATCGGAGCAGGAGAGCATCGCGGCCAGCGGGTGTTGGCCTTGCCCTGCGGTCAAGGCCCAGCGCTCCCGCCCCTGATGGGGGTACCGGGGTTTTCCCTCCAGATAGCGAGCATTCCCGTCCCGGAGGATCTTTAGGGCCTCATCGGCGGAAATCCCCGGCCCGGGTCCGGACTCCAGGGCCCAAACTTCCTCCGGCAACACCAGGCGGCGTCCAACCCCGGCCGCCAGGCCCAAAGCAGCCATATACCTGAGAAATTCGCGGCGGTGCATCTTAACCTCCGGCTTGCCCTTAGATATTTGCTATGGATTGTTTCATTATTAGCTGGACTAATATCAGGCCCGGAACGCCAGACTTGGCTCAAGTTAAGTCTTTGATAGATCTAGAGAATGTCAAGAAGTTATATTAAATCCACCCTACTCCAGTAGTGTCCGGCAGCAAAATTGCATGAAGAAATATACTCTCATGAAAAGTTCCTGGGTATATGGAATACCCTCCTTCTGGTAGCCGCTTCCCGCGCCGCCGGGGACGGCGGCGTTACATTTTCATGATTTACGGCTGAGCCGGCGGGTCATGAGCAACTGTCCCCTCAATTGATTCTATTTTTCCAGGTATTCATAGAAGTTATCCTCAAGGGCCTTCATTCTTCGCAGATTGAAGGCAATCCAAACCACCGCTGTCAGTTAATGAAGGGTGCGCACTGCGCACTTCGGTCTTTTGGCATTTAAAATGTATCCGCAAGCTTAAGCTTGCGAAAATTCTTAATAAAAATGAGCGCCGGCTAAAGCCTGCGGCTATCCATAACATATAGATATCTTTAAAGGTATTTCTGAAACATGACACTAGCTTGGGGCTGCCGGACGATGTCGCTAACCCGCCCCCGGCGCTCATCAGTTGCCGCAGGCCGGAGCCGGGGCCCCGATCTCGGATTTTTTGCCGGCCTCCTCTTCCCCCTTCATCAGCACCCGGGCCAGTTCCATCATCTGGCGCAATTTCTGATCCACGCGGGCATTGAGGGTGTCGGCCTCGAAAGAGCCGTCAGGCTGACGCTGGCCCGCGGCCAGGCCGGTTAACAGCTCCATGGCCTCATCCACGTGACCCACGGCCCAGACATGGAACTGCCCCGCCGCCACCGCCTCAACCACCTCTGTTTTCAACATCAGGTCCTGGACGTTGGCCTTGGGGATGATGACCCCCTGAGCCCCATCCAGACCCCGGGCCTTGCAAACCTTATAAAACC
>JBEKDQ010000292.1:0-3132 GCA_050014275.1 Desulfobaccales bacterium
CATCGACGACACCCACACGGTCAAAGGCCTCAACCTGGTAGGGTTGCGCCGGGCCGGGTTTACCGCGGCCCAAATCGCCCCCCTGCGCCAGGCCTTCCAAATCCTCTTCGGACGCCGCACCAACCTGGCCAGGGCCCTGGAGCAGGTGGAAGCCGAGGCGCCCCAGACTCCGGAGGTGGCCCACCTGCTGGCCTTCATCCGCGCCTCCAAACGGGGAGTGGCCATGGGCCCCCGCCAGGTCCGGAAGGACGATGAGTTCTAAACGCATCCTGGTGATCAAGTTGAAGCAGCCCGGGGACGTGCTGGTGTCCACCCCGGTGATCGCCGCCCTCAAAGAGGCCTGGCCCCACTGCCACCTGACCTACCTGGTCCCTAAGGGGACCGAAGAGATGGTGGCCGGGCACCCGGGGCTTGACGACCTGCTGGTGGTGGAGCGGCGCCAGGAATCCTGGGGGGCGGCATTGGGCCTGGTCCGGGAACTGCGCCGCCGCCGCTTCCACCTGGTCCTGGAACTCTCCGGCGGCGACCGGGGGGCCATCTATGCCCGGCTCTCCGGGGCCCCGGAACGGCTGGGCTTCGACCACCCCCGCCGGCCTTTCTGGCAGCGCCGCGGCTGCTTTACCCGCCTCCTGCCCCGGCCAGCGGTCAGGATGCACCTGGTGGACCAGAACCTGGAGGCCTTGCGGGCCCTGGGCCTCTCGCCTTCAGGACCGCGGCTGCAGTTTTATTGGGATCGGCAGGTGGAAGAGCGCACCCGGGAGCTGCTGGCTTCCCTGGGGTTGGCCCCCCGCACCTTTGTGGTGATGCACCCCGGGGCCGGCTGGCGCTTCAAGTGCTGGACCCCCCGGGGATACGCCCGGGTTTTGGAGGCCCTGCAAGGCGACTGGGGCCTGCCGGTGGTCCTCACCGGCAGCCGGGCGGCGCACGAGCAGGATCTGTTAGCCGCCATCCTGCGGGAGAGCCGGATCAAAGCTCCCATCAACCTGGCCGGCCGCCTCACCCTCAAGGAACTGGGGGCCCTCATCCAGCGGGCCCGGTTTTTCTTCGGCGTGGACAGCGCCCCCATGCACCTGGCCGCGGCGGTGGACACCCCGGCGGTGGCTCTCTTCGGCCCCAGCGGCGCGTTTAACTGGGGGCCCTGGGGCGAAGGCCACCTGGTGCTCCAGAAGGATTGGCAGTGCGTCCCCTGTGGGCGGGACGGCTGCGAGGGCTCCAAGATCAGCCGTTGTCTCACGGAAATCGAGCCGGAGGAGGTTCTGGAGGCCATGGACCGGCACTTCGGTAGGGGCGACCCGCTGGGTCGTCCTATCCAGCCTTGAAGACGGAGGTTTGCTGTTTTCTGTTTTCCGTATTTGGTTTTCGGTTTTCGGTTGGTTAAGAATTCCGGTGGCACAGGCCCCGGCAGGGGCTTTTTGAGATCACGGCGGCCAGGGGCCGCCCTGGATACTGACCCCCAAATTTAACCAGACCTTCTCACCTTCATAGCCTCTCTCCCGCCGCTTTGCGGGGGAGAGGGCTGGAGTGAGGGGGGATAGAGGAGATGAAACCATGGCCCGCATAGTGGGTGACCGGCTGTTGGTCAATGTGGCCCGGAAACCCGGGGAAGAGCAGATTATCGACCTGATGCAGCTTTTCAACCGCAACCCCAACCGCATCATCGCGGTGGCCGGTACGGTGGGGGCAGACGGGGCGCCCAACACCTGTCCCGTAACCCTCATCTACGCCAAGGACGAGCGCACCCTGCTGTTGGCCACCCTGAGGGCCAGCACCACCACTGCCAATCTGCGCGGGGACGGCCGGGTTTCCCTGGAAATCCTGGGCTCCGAGGATCTGGTGCTGGGCATCCAGGGCCGCGTGCGGCTCCTCAAGGAGCCCATGGCCATGAGTGACGCCATGGCCATGTGGGAGGTTAAGGTGGAGAAGGTCAAACAGGACACCTCCCCGGCCCAACGGGTCATCCAGGGCCCCGCCTCCCTGCCCCGCTCGGAGAAGGCCGGGGAATTTGAGCAGGCTGCCATTGCCGAACTCGTGGCCGCGGCCAGAGGCGCCGCCACTTGAGCCGTTAACAGGCAGCGGCGGCATAGGGGCGGCTGAGCGCATCTCCCGCAGGGGCGGAGCTGGCCCTGCCGCATGTCTGGTCATGGCGCAGCAAGCAACGCCCCTGCATCTCCCCGGGTTGGAAAGCCTGGGACACCCAAAATACCGGCCCGGGCGAGACGCGGGTGCTACCGGAAATCCATGAAAATCGCCATGTTGAGGCAGAGGGTGGGTGGCCCCGGCGGGGCCGAGACCACCGTGCGACACCTGGCCCGGGGGCTGGCGGCGGCGGGCCACCAGGTGGCGGTTTACGGCAGCGAGGCTGATGACACCGCCCGGGCCGCCCTGGGCCCGCAGGTGGGTTATGTGCCGGTGCCGGTGTGGCCCGGCAAGACGGGCCGTCTCCTCTCCTATGCGGTTGGCGCCCGCCGGCTCCTGGAAAAGGCCGGCCCCCAGGTGGTTTTCAGCCTGGAACGCACCCTGTCCCCCCAGGTTTATCGGGCCGGGGACGGCTGCCACCGGGAGTGGCTCAGGCTGCGCACCCCCTTTCTCTCCCCCGCCGCCCGGGCCTTCCAGGGTCTCAGCCTGTTCCATCGGGTGATGCTGGCCCTGGAGGAGCGCCTCTTTGCCGACTCCGGCCCCCGCCGGGTCATCGCTAATTCCCGTCAGGTGCAGGAGGAGATCAGCCGTCATTACCGCCTGGACCCGCAAAGGTTGGCGGTGATTTACAACGGCCTGGACCGGCACAGATTCCGGCCCCTGGAAGGGCCACAGCGAGCGGCATTGCGGGCCGGGCTGGGGGCGCCGGCCGGCCCCCTCGTGTTATTCGCCGGTTCCGGGTTTGGTCGCAAAGGTTTAACCTATCTCCTCGAGGCCTTTGGCGGTCTGCGGCATAAAGGAGCGGTCCTCTGGGTGGTGGGCAAAGGCGAGCCCGCCTCCTATCAGCGACAGGCGCGGCGGCTGGGAGCAGCGGCGAGCCTCAAGTTTTGGGGACCCCAGGCCGACCTGGCGCCCTTTTACCAGGCCGCCACGGTGCTGGCCCTGCCCACCATCTACGATCCTTGCAGCAACGTGGTCCTGGAGGCCCTGGCCAGC
>JBEKDQ010000293.1:0-3125 GCA_050014275.1 Desulfobaccales bacterium
TCATGCAGTCCCTGAAGAAGGCCAAGAGCAACAACCCGGTCTTCTGCCTGGATGAAGTGGACAAGATGAGCACCGATTTTCGGGGCGACCCCTCCGCGGCCCTGCTGGAGGTGCTGGACCCGGAACAGAACTTCGCCTTCAACGACCATTATCTGGACGTGGATTATGATCTGTCCGAAGTAATGTTCATCACCACCGCCAACAACCTCTACTCCATCCCGGCGCCCTTGCAGGACCGTATGGAGATCATCCGCCTGCCGGGCTACACCGAGTTGGAAAAGCTGCTGATCGCCCAACAGTTTTTGATCCCCAAGCAGTACCTCGCTAACGGCCTGGCCGCGGAGAACATCCAATTTTCGGAAAATGCCCTCCTTACCATCATCCGACAATACACCCGGGAAGCGGGGGTGCGCAACCTGGAGCGGGAGATCGCCGCGGTCATCCGCAAGGTGGCCCGGGAAGTGGCCACCAGGGGCACAGAGCACCAAGTCAGGGTGAACACCCAGGCGGTGCCCAAGTACCTGGGGGTGCCCAAATACCGCTTCGGACGCACCGAGGAGGCCGATGAGATCGGGCTTACCACCGGACTCGCCTGGACCGAGTTCGGTGGGGAACTGCTGCAGACGGAAGTGGTGGTGATGCCTGGACGCGGCAAGCTACTGATCACCGGGAAACTGGGCGAAGTCATGCAGGAATCGGCCCAGGCGGCCCTGAGCTACGTGCGCTCCAAGGCCCAAAACCTGGGCCTGCCGGGGGATTTTTACCGCGCCATCGATATTCACATCCACGTGCCGGAAGGGGCGATTCCCAAGGATGGCCCTTCCGCGGGCATCACCATTGCCACCAGCATCGCTTCGGCGCTCCTGAAGATTCCAGTTCGCCGGGAGGTGGCGATGACCGGGGAGATCACCCTGCGGGGCCGGGTGCTGCCCATCGGCGGCCTCAAGGAGAAGATCATCGCGGCCCACCGCCACCAGATCAAGACGGTGCTCATCCCCCGGGACAACGAAAAGGACATCAAGGAGATCCCGGCCCGCATCTTGAAAGCGGTGGAACTGGTGTTGGTGGACCATATGGACGAGGTGCTTAAGCGGGCCCTGGTCCTGGAGGACCCGGAGAGCCTCTTCAAGGAGCCGCCGCCGGCCCCGGAGCCGGCCGCCTTCTTGCACACGGAAGTGCCCGCGGTGGAGGAGATCCAGGCGCATTGAGGCGTAGGGTGCGCACTGCGCACCATAAATCCGCGCCGTAGGGTGCGCACTGCGCACCATTATAAATCGAACGAGACCGAGAGGGTAGGGGGGGCTTAGTAGCACAGGCCTTTGGCTTGTGGGCGGGTGAACTGGTCAACACCAACCGCTCGCTGCTCAGGGCTCTTATTAATGATGCGGTCCCTTATTTTCCCCCTCTCCCCCGATGGAGGAGTTGTAGGGTGGGCACTGCCCACTTTTCCTTCTCCCTCACCTGCGAGGGTGTTTGGACCGCGGATATGGGGAACAAACGTTCGGGGGAATTTAATCTCTTTTCCGCCCATTAATACCTATTGACAGCCGGGGCGCCATGGGTGACTATTACCGGGGCGGGCGGATAGCTCAGCTGGGAGAGCATCGGCCTTACAAGCCGGGGGTCACAGGTTCGAGCCCTGTTCCGCCTACCAGGTTTTTTAGTTCAAGGTTCAGAGTTCAAGGTTCAAAGTTTTGTTGAATGCTGCGAAACAGATTCCTTGACTTTGAACTTTGAACACCACATCGGGGGCGTAGTTCAGTTGGTTAGAACGCCGGCCTGTCACGCCGGAGGTCGCGAGTTCGAGTCTCGTCGTCCCCGCCAATGAAATAAAGGGGTTAGCTCTAATGGGTTAACCCCTCTTTTATTAGTTCCCAGCACTATTCCCAGCAGGGTCTCCTTAAATGAGGGTAAAAGGGGCAGGGGTGTTCCCTTGTTCCTGGGGGACGTTCGGCAAACTGTGCAAGGAGTTCGACCTGGGGCTTGAATGGTTAGGGAGCGCCAATCCTAACAACGGTCTTCCCGCCGCCCCAGGGCCTGGCTTACCCCCCATCACCCTCGCCAGCCTGCCCCATGGCTGCCCCGCCCCTCTGAGGATTTTCCGGCCCGGGAACTAAAACCCGGAGCATGGGACTCCTGCCCCCCCCCGGTCAGTATGATTGGCACGGCAATTTTTTCACTTTTTCGTCGAGGGTCAATCAGCAGCAGCCCCCCCTGGTATGGGGCCGGCCCAAAAATTTTATAAGCAAAATGTGGCCGATCCCCATCCGTAGATAGGTCCTAAAAAAGCGTCATACGCTTCTGGCGGCGTTCATGTTTCATCCGGGGTTGTGTTGTCCGGGGGGGGGGGAAAGAAGGGGCGAGGGTTGGTCAGGGGTCAATATATGATCTTCTTGTTGATGCTTGGTTATCGGGATACGAGAGCCAGATAGATAGCAGAACTCAGCAGTATGTTGATTGGGAAGAATGGGCAGCCCTCCGGTGAGGGCTACCCTCAGAGGATCTTTTCCTCTACTCGTACTCGCTGGCGCGGTTGTTGATCGAGCAGTTGGCTGGGCCTGATTTGGTGCTAACTGCCCTCAATCAGTTCCTTGAAAGCCAGGAAGAGGTAATCCGGCCAGATTTTAACCGGGCTGCAGTCGGAAAACAATGGCAGCCAAAGAATCGACCATGATAACATGAGACAATTCTGCCCGCCGCGGATCAAAGATCAGGATCGATCTTGAAAAGGTTCCCATGAAAGAAGAGGGTAATCTGTCTATGCTGTACGAGTTCTGGCAGTCGGAAATCGTTGCCGACCGCCTCTACAGCTTTCTTGCCGCTAGATGCAGCGATGCTGAGCGCAAAGAAATTATTGCGAAAATCGGACGGATGGAGCAGGGGCATGCAACCATATGGAACCGTATCGCTGAAAAGTCTCACGGTGCCTCGTTTGATGTTACCCTTTCCCTGCGGTGGAAAATCCTTCTGGGAAAGCTGCTTTCTCTTATCCTGCCGTTCACAATCTTTATTTATTACATGGAGCACCGCGAGCGTAATTCGATCCTCGAGTACTTCAAATTGCTCGAGGCATACAGCCACGACGAAAAAAGGAAAACGATCATCGCCACTATCATCCGGCAGGA
>JBEKDQ010000294.1:0-3124 GCA_050014275.1 Desulfobaccales bacterium
GGGCAGGACAATGATCTGCGCCCCCTGCGACATGGGCCAGTTGAGGCAGGCGGTGAGGCCGAAGGAGTGGGCCAAGGGGAGCACACCCACCAGGCGCTCGCCGCCGAAGCGCACCTGCGGCAGCCAGGCGCTGATCTGGGCCACGTTGGCCATGAGGTTGCCGTGGCTGAGCATGGCTGCCTTAGGGGTACCCGTGGTGCCCCCGGTATAGAGCAAGACCGCCAGGTCCTGGACCCCGGGGATAGGCTCGTCCCAAAGGGGAGGCTGGGCCAGCAAGCCTCGCCAGCCGAAATGGCTCGGGGACGGTTTAAAGCCCCTGGCCAATCCTTGCCGCCGGGCCTTGAAGGAGTAAAGCCAGCTCAGGGGCCAGGGGAGGGCGTCCGGGAGGCTGGTGACTATGAGATGGGTCAGGTCCAGCTTTCCCCGGGCCTCCTCCACCTTGGGCAGGAAGTGATCCAGAACCACCAGCCGCCGGGTCCCGGAATCGTTAAGCTGGTGAGCCAGTTCCCTGGCGCTCAGGAGAGGGTTCAGCGGCACCACCACCGCGCCCAGGCGCAGGGCGGCATGGTAAGCTACCACGAACTGCGGACAATTAGGGAGCAGGATGGCCAGGCGCTCCCCTGGGGACAGACCCTGGTCTTTGAAGGCCCGGGCTAACCGGGCCGCCAGTTCCGAGAGTTGCCGATAGCTGAAGGTCCGGCCGCAGAAGAAGAGGGCCGGGGCTCGGGGGGCCCGGGCCGCGGCATGGAGCAACAACCAGGGTATGGAGGAGGTGGCCGGTCCCACGCTGAGCGGCACTCCCGGGTCGTAATGCCGCGCCCAGGGCAGGGGCATCATCGGTGGCCCTCCATTAATGGGGGTGGGGCCCTCCTTCCCCGCATTGGGAACAGGAACAACTTCCAGGGCCCTGCAGCTCCTCCGGGGAGGCCTGCCGCACCTGGCGCACCGTAAAGGACACCTCCAGTGCCTTGCCGGCCAGGGGGTGGTTGAAGTCGATGACCACCGCCTCGGGGCCCACTTCCTGGACAATGAAATAGATCGTGTGCCCCTCGTCGTTTTCAGTTTCGAACACCAATCCCGGACGCAATTCCAGTTCCGGGGCAAAATCGGCGAGCGGCACTTCCATCACCAGTTCCTGGTCAAATTCGCCATAAGCCTGTTCCGGACTGAGGCTGACCACCCGCTGGTCCTCGGGGGACAACCCCAGCAAGGCTTCCTCCAGTCCCGGAGGCATGGCTCCCCAGCCCAGGCAGAAGGAGATCTCCTCAGGCTGGCCGCTGGGCGGATAGGTTTCCTGCTCCCCCAGGCGGATCAGGTATTCAATGGTCACAAAAGAATTTTTATCAATTTTCATCCGGTTCTCCCGAGGAAAGTCTACCTTTAAACATTATTGGCAGGGGTTCGGGAATCTTGGCGCTTAAGCCGCCCGCCTGGCGTACCCGGCGGCGGCCGCGGCCGGAGAGACGGACGCCGCCAGTGGTGGCCGGGCTCTCCCGGAAACCAGACTAGCTCTTGCTGCCCATGATGATGCGGCCGGTATTCAGCAGGTTGCACCGCACCGTCTGATGGACGCTGATGCCTACATCTTTCATTACCTTGATGACGTCCAGGTCGGTGGTAAAGCCGATGGCGCAGCAGACCGGGGCCACCACATCCTCGATCCGGCCCCAAAGACTGCCGTTCTGGCTGCGGGTATGATTTACTGCGATGATCTGCCCCCCGGGCTTGACCACCCGCAGAATCTCCCGGCAGACCCTATAAGGGTCTTGGACGGTGGTGATCACATAGGCGGCCATAACCACGTCGAAATGATTGTCGGGGAATTGCAGGTTGGCAGCATCCATCACTTGCAAGTGGAAGTGGCTGCCGCCGTTGAGATTGGCGGCCTTCTTCCGGGCTTCCTCGATCATGGCGGCGGAGATATCGATGCCCACCAGCTCGGTTTTCGGTGGGTAAAGTTCCAGGGTAGAGCCGGGACCTACGCCGATCTCCAAAATCTTCTGGTTAGGCCGGCGGGACAGGTATTTAAAGGTCTGGCGGCGGCCGGGCCCCAACAGTTTGCCGAAAATCCAATCATAGAAAGGGCAATAAAACGAATAGAGCTTCTCCATGTAACGGGGATTAACCCTGGATTTCCTGGATTTCATCGCTTATTTCCTCTTTCATCCTCAAGGTTGGGGATGATGCAGCCGATTGAGAAAGGGTACTTTTCTTCACAAAATAAGATATTGTATCTGAACCCGATGAAAAAAGTAAACGAAAAATTCCCGGCTCGGCCTGCGGATAGGAGCCGCGTTCCGTCTGGGGTCCGGGGCGGGGCGCCACCGGAAAGGGCCGGTTTCCTCCAAAAACACGTGGATGAAGGACTTCTCCCCTTATGGCGGACCGGAAACCGTTGCAATAGCACCCCGGGTAATTTACAATAACAAAAATTATGGCAACGCCAAAATTTCTTTGTGCGTTCCGGCCCACTGGGAAGCGCTGCTGTGGGTAGCCCGAAAAATCTTCAGCCAAATACCCTTTCCCTGGCTTTTTTGGGCCAGGGGGGAGGTTGATGCATGTCTTTTTCGAAAACCATGGGGATGCGGCGAGTGGTGGTCACCGGGGTAGGCATGGTGACCTCCATGGGACTCGACGTTCCCACCGTGTGGTCGCAGCTTTTGGCTGGGAAATCCGGGATCACCCACATGGACCGTTTCGACCAGGAAATCATGACACGCTACCGCATCCCGGAAGACTTTCCCACCATTGGCGGCGAGATCAAGAACTTTGACCTGAAGGAGATTCTGCAAGCCCGAAAAAAGGAAGTCACCAAGGAAGATCTTAAGCAAATCAAATATACCGACCGCTTCACCCAGTTCGCCCTGGCCGCCTCCCTGGAGTCCATCAACGACTCGGGCATCGACCTGGAGGCCGAAGAGCCGGAACGGGCCGGGGTCATCATCGCCAGCGGCATGGGGGGGGTTAGCAGCTGGGAAGAAGGGGTACAGAAGCTGCTTTTCGAAGGGGTGCGCCGGGTCTCTCCCTTCCTGGTGCCCAAGATGATCCCCAATCTGGCGGCGGGCAACGTTTCCATCAGCTTTAAGGCCAAGGGGCCCAATATCGCCCTGTCCACCGCCTGCGC
>JBEKDQ010000295.1:0-3094 GCA_050014275.1 Desulfobaccales bacterium
GAACCATGTTTATCCTCCTGAGCGAGATTGCCGTGGCCGGCATTCCCAGAGGATAACCGTGGTTCTCTTTTTTGGTAAGCATTTTCATCGCTTTGGTGTGGCCGCCAGGCCATGAACCGTTTCAATGAAAAATTCGGTAAAAATTTTTACGCCCTCTCCGCGGCTGCCCGGCAAATGTTGCTGGATTACCCGTGGCGGGGCAACGTCCGGGAACTCCGGAATGCCATTGAAAGGGTGATCCTGATGGAAGACGGCAAGGAGATCCAACCGGCCCACCTCACCTTTTTGGGCCTGACTCAGCCGGGAAACCGCCTCCAGGCCGCGGTTGAACCGGGGATGAGACTTCCCGCGGCAGGTCTGAACCTGGACGAACTGATCAAGGGCTTGATCATTCAGGCGCTTAAGCTGAGCAACGGCAACCGCACCCGGGCCGCCAGATTCCTGGGCATCTCCAGACCCACCCTGATATATCGCCTGGAAAAATATGGCATCGAGCTTTAGCGGGCTGTCGAAAAATGGCTTTTTTTGTCATCCTGAACGCAGTGAAGGATCTAGAATT
Source organism: Desulfobaccales bacterium (assembly GCA_050014275.1). Classification (GTDB taxonomy): domain Bacteria; phylum Desulfobacterota; class Desulfobaccia; order Desulfobaccales; family 0-14-0-80-60-11; genus JAPLJC01. Next base: position 560 of record JBEKDQ010000295.1, read on the forward strand.
TGTAATATGAATAGATTCTTCGCTACGCTCAGAATGACAAATTCTCAATTTTTAGTTTTTCAACGGCCTGTTAGCTCCTTGCGCGGTAGGGGCAGGTTTTTCCTGGTTCCCAAGCTCCTGTTTGGGAACCCATATTTTAAGGCAAAGCTCCTGCTTTGCTCAGAAACAGGCTCATCCTGAGGGCAAGCTGGCTCTCGCCAAGCAGAGCTTGGCGCCCAGGGTGCGTTCCCAAGCTGGAGCTTGGGAACGAGAGGAAAAGCCTAGCGTGCCGCCCGCATCTTCTCCCCCCGGATGATGATGCCCGAGGGATCGATGTGTTCCCGGAGGAGGTGCAGCTCACCCCCCTGCGGAGGGTCGAGTTCCTGGAGTATCGAAGCCCTGAGGGGCTTGAAGCCCATCCCCTGGATGACCTCCTCCGGATCCAGACCCTTAAGGATCCCCGTGAGGCGCATCCTCTTGGTCTCCTCATCGAAGTCGAATAGGGCCTTGGAGGTCACCACCCGCCAGGGCCCGGTGTCTTTGGGCAGCCCAGCCCGCTCCCGAGCCCCCGGCCCCTCGAGATAGCCGGGGGAGGTGAGAAAATCCACCTTCTCGACGAAGCGCCGCGGCTCGTGCTTCAGGACGACGATGGTCTTCCAGCAAAAGGAGGCGGCTTCGTTGCCGCCGCCGCTGCCTGGGAAGCGCCGCCCCGGCCGCTCGTAGGTCCCGCCCAGGAAGGTGGAGTTGAGATTGCCGAACTGGTCCACTTGCGCCGCCCCGAGCATGCCATAATCGATGTAGCCGGTGACCGCATAGGAGAAGGCCCAGTTCATGTTGATCCACTGGAGGGACCGGTAGATGTTGCTGGGGCCGCCCATGGTTCCCCGGATAAAGGGAGTGAGGGACTGGGGCCCCACGGCCCCGAACTCGAAGAGCTGCACCAGGTGCGGGGTGTAGAGCCGCTCCGCCAGGATGGCCGCCACCTGGGGCATGCCCCAACCGACGAAGACGGTCTTCCTATCCTCCAGGAGCCTCGCCGCCGAGCAGATCATGAATTCAGTATCGGTAAATTCCACTACCGCCATGCTTTTACCCCTTGTGCGGATCTCATTGATAGCCTTCTTTAATTGAAGCCTTTCGGGCCAGTTCCTTGAGCTTCGGCCAGCCCACATGTTTCTCCAGAAATTCCAGATGATCCTGGACGCCATAAATATAGCGCTCCAGGTGCTCCTGCATTTGGGCCTCGGTCTGGATGGCGTTTAAGCGGTCAATATGTTCCAGGTCCAGCTCATAGCGGCCCGGCATAGCGCCGGGGTAGGCTCCGAAGGGCAGGTGCACCACTGCGTCCACCAGAAAGAAGGGGATCGTGGTCCGCCCCGGATCTTTGCGAAACTCCAGGGGCTCGATGATTTCTTCAGCGGAAACGATCACTCGCTTTGAGGCCACGGCTGCCTCCAGGGCGAAAAGGTTGGTCCCGAAGATGCGGGCGTTGCCGTAGATGTCGGCCTGGTGCACATGGACCATGAAAACATCGGGGTTGAGCGCCGGCACCAGACAGACCGGATCGCCGGTGAAGGGATCGTTGATCACTCTGGCCCCGGAGTATTGCAAGCCATCGGTGCCCAGGAAATTCCGCAGTGGCAGGAAGGGCACGCCCCGGGCCCCGGCCAGGATCCTGGCGGCCAGCACCCCGTTGGTATTGTCGAAGACCTTCACCTTCCCCTCGCAGACGGCTCGCCCGATGTAGCTGCCGTAGCCCAGGAAACCTACGTCGATCCGGGTGCAGCAGCCCCCTCCCACCAGCAGCGGAGAGTCGTGCAGCGTGAACTCGGCGCAGATCCAGAGGTTCCGTTTCCGCTGCCGGATGATCTCCCGGATCAAGGCCTGGGGGCCCCGGGTCAGGGAGGAAAAATCATAGGCCAGATAGGCCCCGTCCTGGAGGAAGCGGGATACGGCCTCCTGCTCCGTCAGGACTTTATCCACCTGGTCCCTCGACTTGTTTTCCCGCACCCACTGGCGGAATTCGTCAGGATGGGTAAAGTTCACATCTACCTGTCCTTGCAAGATAACCCTCCTTATCAACCCTTAACTTCGGCTTTCTCCTTTAGAAACCAGTGGGCGGCCAGTAGTGTCCGGCAACAAAAATTGCATGGAGAAGATTATACTATCTCCCAGTTATACTCCAGGCCTTGGTAATTTCAGTGATATCAACATATTATCCCGATGCTCACTAAAAATCCCCTCTCCCCCCGTATGGGCGGGGTTTCCCGCCCGGGCGGCGAGACGCCGCCCCTACCGGCGAGGGGAGAGGATAGGGTGAGGGTGGCTTCAACGGTCGTTCCATACCCCCCCCCTCACCCCAGTAGTGTCCGGTAGCAAATCCCCGGTTTACCGCAAGACCGTAATCATCTGTGCTCTGCCGATCCGGCACTTTTTCCCGGGACATGATTGGCCGCAATTATAACTTCTCCCTCTCCCCCAATGGGGGAGAGCGACTGTCTTGTTTGTCAAGCTGCAATAGGCAGCTGTGGGTTCCAGTAGGTACCGTTTTTGAGC
>JBEKDQ010000296.1:0-3081 GCA_050014275.1 Desulfobaccales bacterium
ATTGCAGCAGGCTGAGCGTTTTCTGTTGCATGATTTTGCTCCAATTAGCTATTTATTTTAATTAATTATAGCATATTGATCGGAGCAAAATCAATAAGCGTTATTTTGAATTTCGCAACATAATTGAGCATGATTTTGCATTTCCAGATGTTAAGAAAAATCTTCGGCAGAAGTCTAAAAACCTTTGGCAAAATATTCATCGCACTAAGCCTAAGTACAACACTAAAGAAAGAACATGTGCCGAATTCTTGGTGGAGATTCCAATTGTTGTTAGGGAAATTAGTGCCCCCTACCGTCAAATTGAACGTGATGGGCAAAAGATTGGTAAGTGGATAGACCCATCTGGCCATTTAATGTCCGTTGAAGAATTTGTCATGACTTGGTATAAAAACCAATGATTCGATGTTTTAAAGTGCGAACGAAAGCTTATTTCCGTATTGGTCGGAACTTTTTTGGGTGTTGCTATTCAAGATAAAAGTGATCCAAAGACGCACTTAGTTATGCGAGGATCGACTCGAGGATGGACTAATATAAATAGGAATACGCCAAAAATCTCTTTTTACCTCCCCGAAGACTTTGGCTCGGCAAATTATTACTTAAGAAGACGTGAGGTTATAGATTCATCGTTTGTCGAAATGAAAGCTTCTCCTTTGAAGGATTTATATGATGTTTTGTTGAGGGAAACGGAATTTATTCGTGATTATTTATGGGTTGCAGATGATTCTGCTGTTAACTTGGGGAGGAAAGCTCTTGAAATCCTTCCTAAGGAAGTGATATTGAAATCCTTAAAATGGGCTATTTCTGATTTTTGGAATAGGCAATCTGGGTGGCCTGACCTTTTGGTTTTCAATAACAATGAATTCCGGTTTTCGGAAGTTAAATCACCTCATGACGAACTTTCTCAAGACCAGATGAATTGGTTTGAATGGGCGCTGACAGAAGGAGAAATCCCTTGTGAACTGCTTAGGGTTAAGCGAATGAAGTAAAAGGGTTCCATCTAAGGAGATATCCCTGACCCTTCCACTAAAGATAAACTTTTACAGATGAAAGGGGCGACCCCATCACCGGCTGGAAGCCGGCGCCACTGTCGCCCCTACTCTTATGGGGGTTGTGGGAGGGGTTTGGGGGGAGGTCAGGGCCAGTGGCACAGGCGTCCCGCCTGTGGAAGCCCTGGCCCTCTCCCCAAAACAGCCATGGCCATAGGGCCTGGCTCCAGGGGCGGGGGAACCCCGCCCCTGGATACCCATTATGCTTCCATCTTTTGGAAGGTCAGTTCCTCTCCGACCGCGTCCACCAGGATGGTGTCGCCTTCCTTAAAGCGTCCTTCCAGGAGCAGGGGGGCCAGCTTGTCCTGGAGGTAATGCTGGATGGCCCGGCGCAGGGGCCGGGCGCCGTACACCGGGTCATAGCCCGCCTCGGCCAGGAAGTCCCGGGCCTTTTCGCTGAGTTCCAGCGAGATCTGGCGCTCCGCCAGCAGCTTCCGCAGCCTGGCCATCTGCAAGGAGACGATCTCCCGCAGCTGCTCCTGGCTGAGGCGGTGGAAGATGATGATATCGTCCACCCGGTTGAGGAATTCCGGCTTGAAATGGAGCCGCAGGGCCTCCATGACCCGCTCCCGCATGAGCTTCTCGTCGCTGACCTCAGCGAGGTACTGGCTGCCGATGTTGGAGGTCATAATCACGATGGTGTTCTTGAAGTCCACGGTGCGGCCGTGGCCGTCGGTGAGGCGGCCGTCGTCCAGGATCTGCAGGAGGACATTGAAGACCTCCGGGTGGGCCTTCTCGATTTCATCGAACAGGACCACCGAGTAGGGCCGCCGGCGCACCGCTTCGGTGAGCTGCCCTCCTTCCTCGTAGCCCACATAGCCCGGGGGGGCGCCGATGAGCCGGGAGACCGTGTGCTTTTCCATGTACTCGCTCATGTCCAGGCGCACCATGGCCGCTTCGGAATCGAAAAGAAACTCGGCCAGGGCCCGGGCCAGCTCGGTCTTGCCCACCCCGGTGGGGCCCAGGAAAATGAAGGAACCCAGGGGCCGGTTGGGGTCCTGTAAGCCGGAGCGGGCCCGGCGCACCGCGTTGGAGACCGCCTGCACCGCCTCCTCCTGGCCCACCACCCGGGCCGACAGGTGCTCTTCCATGTGCAGGAGCTTTTGCTTCTCCCCTTCCAGCAGGCGGGTCACCGGGATGCCGCTCCATTTGGAGACCACTTCGGCGATGTCTTCGGCGTCCACCTCTTCCTTGAGCATGGCCCCTTGCTGCTGCAGGTCTGCCAGCTTCTTGGTTTCGGCTTCCAGATCCTTTTGCAGGTTGAGCAACGCCCCATATTTCAGCTCCGCGGCCCGGGCCAGGTCGCCGATGCGTTCCGCCTGGGCGGCGTCGTACTGGGCCTTCTCGATCTGCTCCTTGATGGCGCGGATGCGGCTGATGACCTCTTTTTCTTTCTGCCAGCGGGCCTTGAGGGCGCCGCTTCTCTCCCTGAGCTCGGCCAGACTCTTGTCGATCTTGAGCAGGCGCTCCTTGGAGGCCGGGTCCTGCTCCTTGCGCAGGGCCTCCCGTTCGATCTCCTCCTGGGTGATTTTGCGCTCCACCTGGTCAATGTCCGCGGGGCGGGAATCGATCTCCATACGCAGCTTGGAGGCGGCCTCATCGATCAGATCTATCGCCTTGTCCGGCAGGCGCCGATCGGTGAGGTAGCGGCTTGAGAGGGTGGCCGCGGCTACGATGGCGCTGTCCTTGATGCGCACTCCGTGGTGCACCTCGTATTTTTCCTTCAGGCCCCGGAGGATGGCGATGGTATCCTCCACCGAGGGCTCGCTCACCATGATAGGCTGGAAGCGGCGCTCCAGCGCCGCGTCCTTCTCGATGTATTTGCGGTATTCGTTGATGGTGGTGGCCCCGACGCAATGGAGCTCACCCCGGGCCAGGGCCGGCTTGATCATGTTGGAGGCGTCCACCGCTCCTTCGGCGGCGCCGGCTCCCACCAGGGTATGGAGCTCGTCGATGAACATGATAATCTGGCCTTGGGACTCGGTCACCTCCTTGAGCACCGCCTTCAGGCGGTCTTCGAACTCGCCCCGGAACT
>JBEKDQ010000297.1:0-3070 GCA_050014275.1 Desulfobaccales bacterium
GGGCCGTTGGCCGCGGGCATAAAGAAGGCGCTGCGGTCGGGATCGAAATCCGGGCGGCGCAGAAGCTTGGCCAGGTCACCGGTGGTGAGGATCAGGGGATAGCACTCTTTGCCCGAGGTGAGGCGGCGGCCCAGCTCCAGGGTCTCTTCGTCGGAATCCGGCAAGGCCTCGGCCTCTCCGCCGCAGGCCTGGAAGCCGGCCACCAGGGCCAGGGCCTGGTCGGCCATGGGTGGCAGATAAATCTTGCGCTTCAGAGTGCCGGTGACGCGGTAGCGATAGGGGGAGAGCTTCTCCGCGGCCGGCGCCACCTTGACGTTCTTCAGGCTGTCTAGAAAGGCCTCCAGGCGGGTGATGGCCCCCACGTCGGAGGAGTGTTCGTCGATTTCGATCTCCAGGTAGGGCTTGCCCCGCATGCGATCCTTGAAGAAGTGCTGGATGAAGGAATCGGGCCCGCAGCCGAAGTTGGTGATGAAGATGCCGTAAAGCCGCGGATCCCGGCGGATGTGCTCCGCAACCCCCAGGATCTTTTGGCCGAACCGCCAATACATGGGCTTGATTTCGTCCAGGTCCTGGACCTCATCCACCGGCAGGAAATCCATGGGCAGGGCTAAGACCCCCAACTGCCGCAGCTTGCGGTGCAGATTGAGGTTCATTCCCGGGTCGAAGGCGTTATAGGGGCGGCCGATGAGGACCATGAGGCGGCCGTCAGGCGGAAGCGACTCCAGGATCTCCTGGCCCCGGGCGCGAAGGCGCTTATAGTAGGTTTGTTGGGCGGCGATGGCCTTTTTCATGGCCCGATTCACCCGGAAGGGGGAGACTCCCAGTTCTCTCCCCAGACTCCGCAGTCCCTGACGCAGCCGCTTCTCCCCCCGGCCGAAATAGAGCACCGGGGTGAGGACCCGGGCGCCGTAGGCGGCAAAATCGATGGCGCTGGGCGCGGTGTAGCACAGGGACTGGGCCATGGGGCAGACCACCCCGGCCCGCACCTCCGGGTCGGGGTGGGGCATGTCGATGACGCTGGGCAGGAAGATGCGCTGCACCCCGGCCTTGAGAAGGTCCAGGAGGTGGCCGTGGGCCACCTTCACCGGATAGCAGGGCTCCGCCGCCAGGGCCTCCACCCCCTCATTGATCACTGACTTGTTGGTCTTCTGGGAATAGACCACGGTGAAGTCCAGGTCCTCGAAAAAGGCCCGGAAAAATGGCATGAGCTCCTGGAAGAACATAGTGCGGGGGATGCCGATGGCCCCCTGCTTGCCTTCCTGGGGGGGTTCGGGCCCGTAGAGCCAGGCTTCCCGTTCTGCCAGCAGGTCAACCAGGTCCACCTTCTTGCGGGAGGCGGCGATTTCGTATTTTTCGCAGCGGCTGCCGTAGAACAAGGGCTGTTCCCCCTCGATCTGCACCTGGCGAATCTCGCAGTGGTTGGCGCAGCCGTTGCACTCAAAGGAAGTTATGCGATACTGGCGGTCGGCCAGGTCGAAGCCCTTGAATTTGGAGGTTTCCCAGTCCTGCTCCCGCATGGCCAATAGCGCCGCGCCGATGGCCCCGGTGACGTCGTGGTGGGGCGGAACGGTGATGGGCTTGCCGCAGACCTGCTGGAAGGCCGCCACAATGCCGCGGTTGGCCGCGGTGGCCCCCTGATAGAAGATGTGTTTGCCGATGGGGCGGTCCTCGGCCACCTTGTTCAGGTAGTTCTGAACAATGGAGTAGGAGAGGCCCGATACCAGATCCTCCCGGGCGGCGCCCCGCTGCTGATGGTGGACGATGTCCGATTCCATGAATACGGTGCAGCGTTCCCCCATGCGCACCGGGTTGTTGGATTGCAGGGCCAGGCTGCCAAACTCTTCCCGGATGGAGATGCCCAGTTTTTCCGCCTGCTCCTCCAGGTAGGAGCCGGTGCCCGCGGCGCACACCTTGTTCATCATGAAGTCGACGATGGCGCCATTGCTCAGGGAGATGAACTTGGAGTCCTGGCCGCCGATCTCGAAGATGGTGTCCACCTCCGGATCGATGGCCGCGGCCGCAGTGGCCTGGGCGGTGATCTCGTTGCGTACCACGTCGGCGCCGATGAAGTCCCCGGTAAGGTAGCGACCGGAGCCGGTGGTAGCCGCCCCCAGGATCCGGACCCGGTCCCCGATCCTGGCGCCTACCCGGCGCAGGCCCTCGGTGATAGCCTCCAGGGGCCGGCCCGCGGTCATCAGATACTCCCGGGCCAAGACCCGGCCCTGGGAATCGATGACTACCACGTTGGTGCTGATGGAGCCCACGTCGACACCCAGGTAGCCTTCCGCCACCCGGCCTGGCGGGATCTCCTCCACCTGGTAGTGGTCCGGCCCCAGGAGCGGCGGCGGTGAGAGGGGCGGAAGATGCCGAGTCGGCTCGGATTCCTCCTGAAGGTGCCGGCGCAGGAGCGAAAGGTCCAGGGTGAAATGGGGCGGCGGGTTTTCCCGGGCCACCAGGATCGCGCCCACCGCGCCCAGGCTGCAGAAGTGGGGCGGGATGAGGAGGCCGGTTTCATCCAGGCCGAAGACCTGGCGGAAGGCCTGGCGCACCCCCAGGTTGTGGGCCACTCCTCCCTGGAAGGCTACCGGGGGGGCGATGGTTTTGCCCTTGCCGATGTTGCTTTTTAAATTGCGGCCCATGGCCCGGCAGAGGCCGGCGATGATCTCAAAGTCCGGGGTGGCTCCCTGCTGCAGGTGGATCATGTCCGTCTTGGCAAAGACGCTGCAGCGCCCGGCCACTCGGGGCGGGGTGGTGGACTTCAGGGCCAGTTGGCTGAATTCCTCGATGCTGTAGCCCAGGCGATGGGCCTGCTGATCCAGAAAGGAACCGGTGCCCGCGGCGCACATGGTGTTCATGGCGAAGTCCTGAATCACCAGATGGCCGTTAACTTCGGTCACCTGAACCATCTTGGCGCTCTCTCCCCCAATGTCAATGATGGTGCGGGCCTCAGGTAGGAAATGGTGCGTCCCCCATCCCAGGGCGATGACTTCGTTGACGAAGAGGCCGCCCAGGATCCCAGCCAGGACCTTGCCGCCTGTGCCGGTGAAGGCGGCCAGGCCGCAGCGCCCGG
>JBEKDQ010000298.1:0-3061 GCA_050014275.1 Desulfobaccales bacterium
CGCTCATGGGCTCATCCCCGGTGCCCGGCGGGCAGTCCACCACCAGGTAGTCCAGGTCGTCCCATTGCACCTCGGTAAGGAACTGGCGGATCAGTTGGTGCTTCAGGGGGCCTCGCCAGATGACCGCCGTGTCCCGGTTGCGCATCAGCATCTCAATGGAGATGACCCGCAGGGTGTCGAACAGGTCCGGCGGCAGGGGGAACTGGGCGTGCTGGAGGTCCAGGGGTTCCTTGAGGCCCAGCATCCTCAGGACATTGGGGCCGTGCAGGTCCACGTCCATCAGGCCCACCTTGCGGCCCCGCCGGGCCAGGGACAGGGCCAGGGAGACGGCTACGCTGCTTTTGCCCACCCCGCCCTTGCCGCTCATCACCACCAGTTTGTGGCGGATGCGCTTCAAGGTCCGGGTGAGATTCTTCTCTTCCGGGGACGATTCAGAGTGATGGGAGGGGCTGCACCCCGGACAGGATTGGGGCTCCGCCCCGCAGGTCTTGGGGTCCGCCCCCGAAGGGCATTTTTCATCCATATCCTAAAGACTCCTTATCAAGGCGATCTACCAGGGAATGGGGCGACAGGGCAAGACAGACACTGCCGGAATCGATATCTATTAAAATTTATTATTTTGGCGCGGTCATTGCAAGAAATTTTGGGGGAATTCTGTAGAAGTGGTGACGGTGGCACAGGCTTCCAGCCTGTGATTGGGTCGCCCCGCCAGGGCCCTGGAAGGAGTACGCCGGGCCCGGAATGGTGCAAACCGGCCTGTTCGGCGCCATCCAGTTTCCCTTTAATTTCACCGAGCCCGCGGCCCAAATGGAACTCTACCCTCCGGTCCGGGAGCTTGTTCCAGTAGATGCTTAATAGAAATAAAGCTAAGCACGTAGATCAGAAATGCCGTCAGCAGTGGGAGCAGCGCTGCCATAGCCTCATGCGGAACCTTCAATCCAAACACATGATGGTGATGATAACTCGGCAATCATTCCGTGACCGAAAAGGCGGTTGCGCCAGTCGCCGCGGCAAGGTCGGCGAGTGTCTCGGGTCCCCGTGAGTTGGCGATGGAGACCTCGTGGCCTAGTGCGGTCAGACGACGGGCCAAAGTGCCACCGATTTGGCCCGCGCCGATGATGCTGATCTCCATGTTTACTCCCGTTAGAGGTGGGGCGCCGTCTTTGCGCCCGTGTCGGAATCACGCTGCCATCTGGGAGCGGATGAACGCCTGAATCATCGCTTGAAAAAAAAACTCTGACCCTCCCTCCCAGATTCAAAGGCCGGAGGCCCTCTGCCACTAAATTTTTAGATTTTTTTCTTTACTGTTCTTTCCAGGCCTTGCGGCTCAGCTCGATCTTCTGGCGCACCGTTTTCCAGGCATCCTTGGTGAGGAAGGACTCCCGCCAGCGCTGCACCATACGCTCGAATAACTCGTAGGGCAGCGCCAGGGTGATCTCATCCGGCTTGAGGAACTTGCGGTCCGAAGGGTCCCAGCCGCCGAGTACTGCCTTGAGCTGGCCCCGCTCCAGGTACTTCAGGGGCCAGGCGACGATGTTGGTGCAGCCCGCCCCGAAGGGGGATTGCACCACCTCAAAGTCATTGGTGACGAAGGTGGCCAACTGGTGGAGGCCGGAGATGGTTTCGGCCCGGCTGAAAAAGATCACCACCTCGGGCGTTTCGTCAGGACTAAATTGACTGAGTTGTTTGAAAACGCAGAACTGCTCAGGGGCCGGCCTGGGGTCCATGACCTCGAAGAAGCGGCGCACCGCCGCGGGTGAGTCCAGGTAGCATTCGCCTTCGAAAACTCCAGGCTGGCCGGTGGAGACGTAATGGACGACGCGCTCCAACTGTGGCTTTAGGAACCCCAAATAGAAGGCGCCCCCCAGGCAGCCGAAGCGGGCCTGGTCGAAGCAGGCGGGCCGCTTAAGCCTCCGGGCCCGCCAGAGCACTCCGATGACGCAGGAGAAATTGGCGAAGGTCGTTTCCCAATCCAACTCGCCGGCCCTCTCCAGCTCCGCGCTGGGCAGCACCGCGGCCTGGGGGGAGATGGCCTCCCGGGGGGCCACGGGGGTGTAGTATAGGCCCAGGGGTTCTTCCCGCAGGCCCAGGATGTCGCAGAAGGCCTTAATTTCCGGAAAATAATCTTGAATGTTCATTTGCCGCCCTTCCTTTTTCAGAAAAATCCTCCACCGCTAGCTCAGGCGTCCCGCCCGTATAAGATATTTGCGCAGTGCGCACCCTACCCGGCGGGATGGGGCCGCCAGGCACGGGTGATAAAACTGGCCTCCAAGGGCATTAAACGTCAGAGGAACTCCGGGACAAAAGGTAACAGGGGGTCGAGAATTTTGTGATCTTTTACCCCCAGCCGCCTCGGTCGCACAGCCCATTTATCAATGGTAGTTAATTAAGCATTTCTCCGGCCCGATCAAGGCGGGTCCTTAAGAAAAGCTGGATCGGCCCTGCCTTCCCGGTGCAATCTTTCTTGACGACCCGGGTAATATTTTTTATAATAAATAGTTAGAGAAATTCACAAAATATTAATATAATTACGTATATAAATTGAGGAAGGTAATATATGGCAGCCGAGAAGCGAGATCTGGTGGGCAAGGTAATGGTGGTGGGGGCGGGGATCGCCGGGGTGCAGGCCGCCCTGGACCTGGCCAACGCAGGTTTTTACGTGCATCTGGTGGAAAAGAAATCGGCCGTCGGCGGAGTCATGGCCCAATTGGATAAGACCTTCCCCACCAACGATTGCTCCATGTGTATCATCTCCCCCAAGCTGGTGGAATGCGGCCGTCACTTGAATATCGAGCTCCTGACCCTATCCGAAGTTAAATCCATTGCCGGTGGGCCGGGCAACTTTAAGGTGACCGTGGAAACCCAGCCCCGCTTCATCGATCCGGCCAAGTGCACCGGCTGCGGTGCCTGCACCGAGGTCTGTCCGGTTAGGATTCCCGATGAATTCAACCTGGGTCTCGGCGAAGGCAAGGCCATCTACCGCCTCTATCCCCAGGCCATTCCCGCCACCTTTGCCATCAAGAAGCTGGACCGGGCCCCCTGCACCCTCACCTGCCCTGCG
>JBEKDQ010000299.1:0-3055 GCA_050014275.1 Desulfobaccales bacterium
TCCAGGGCCTTGATGTTTTGCTCCACCACCAGAGAGGCCATGCTGGGGCGTTCATGGGTGTAAAAGGGCAGCCAGTAGCGGTAGCTGCCCACCATTTCGCGGCGGGAAAAGCCGGTCAGCTCTTCGCAGGCCCGGTTCCAGTAAATGATGCGGTGGCTCCGATCAATGACGAAGGTGGGCACCGGCATGCCCTCCAGGATGCCTTCGGTGGTCTTCTTTTCCCGCAGGATTTCCCATTCCCCCCGTTTGCGTTGGGTAATATCTTTAAAAATCCCCTCATAGCCGGTGATCCGCCTATCCTGATCCCGGCGCACGATGCCGGTAAGCAGGGTGTGCACCACCCTGCCGCCCTGGGTGCTGAGGGTCAACTCCATATCCCGGATATAGCCCTTCACCTCCACCTGGAGCTGAAAGCGTTCCCAATCCCGGGGGTTGTGAAGGATCTCCCGGACGTGGGAGAGGTTCAGGGCCTCGGCCTTGGAGGGGAATTTCAGGAGTTCCACCCCGGCGGGATTGAGATCCAACAGGCGGCCTTCCCGGTCGGTGACAAAGATCATGTCCTTGGAGCCTTCGAAGATGCGCCGGTAACGGTGCTCGGAGCGCCGCAGCTCATGATACAGGCGGGCGTTTTCGATGGCCAGGCCGATCTGGTTGCCCAGGGTACTGAGGAAGTAGCGTTTGCGCCGGGAACTGCGGAAGGGCGTGGCGGACTCCGCCGCCAGGATGAGAAAGCCGGTGGCCTCTTCGCGATACTTCAGGGGGATGCTCGCCAGGGACCGGAAACGCGGATCCTGCCGGATCAGCTCGGTAAAGGAGGAGGTATGGAGCCGCGGGTCTTTACGCACGTCGTCGATGATCAGGGGCTGGGCGGCCCGGGAGATATTGTAGCCCACCACCGCCTCCAGGCCGCTCCGGGCGATATTCACCAGGTATTCGCCAGGGAAACCCCGGGAGCCTGCATAGCTGAGGAGTTGCCGTTTGCGGCTCCACAGGAGCAGGAGCCCGGCGTCGATCTGAAAGAAATCGAGGACCGCGGCCAGGACCTTGTCCAGGATCTCCTGCAAATCCAGGCTATGGGCGCTGATGGTGGCTATCGTGTTGATAAGATAGAATTCCCGCCGGTGCTCATTCTCCCAGGACTTCTGCCGGTCCTGGACCGCCGCCTCCACGGCCGCTTGCTCTGGCATGGCCTGACTCCTGGTAAATGGTTTTTCAGGGAGGGTGCTGGCGGCCGTTGCCCGCGGCTTACCACCTCCCCAAAAACCCAACCCCAACTCCAACCCCCAGAAGGGGAAGGGAAAATTGTCGGGGCGCCGCTCACCGCGCCCCGTCCGTTCCTGGCGCACAGGCGAGAAGCTCGCCTGTGCCGGCGCAGCTAAACCTCACGCCCACAATATACCAGAATTAGGGCGGGCAAAAAACGGGGAACCGCCCGAGATCGACCGCAGCCTGATGACCAGGGAGCCCGCCGGGCCTTGGCTGGATAGCTTGGTCTCAGCCCCCTGCCGCCACCCCAAGCATCTAGTCCGCCCCGGATCGGTTGGCAGTCTCATGGCTATTGGGGGTAAAAGTTTGGTTCTTCTAAAGAAATTCACTGCCCCAGTTCGGAAGGCCGGGAAAGGAAGGGGTTGACCACCATGATATTTCCCAGTTCCAGGTGGTCCTGAAAATCTTCGCTCAATAGATAGCGGCAGTCGGCCGCTTGGGTTGCCGCAACGATGAGGGCGTCCCACCATGAAAACCGAAAGCGGTCCTGGAATCGCCAGGCCTCTTCCATCACCCGGACGCCCATGGCAACAGGGTTCCAGGCCGCCAGGGTCCGCACGTCCCGCCGCGCCAGTTCCCGAGTCAAACCAGGGTCCAGCTTCTGGGTCACGGTCACGTAGAATTCCTGGAGCACCTGGAAACTCAACCGGCCGTTGCGCCATTCCCACAGCGCCGCCATCCACGCCAGTGCCCGCGCCTGTTTGTCCGGTTCGGTGGCGTCCCGGCAGTAGACCAGGACGTTGGTATCCACAAAGACCTTAGCGGTCATGCAGCTCTTCCCGCCGAGGATAATGGATTCCGGCCTTTCTCAACACCTGGGGCTCCTGAGCCAGGTATTGCTCCATGGCCAGGCGATAGTCTTCCTCCTCACGCATCTTTTCCTTAAGCAGCTCGCCCACCAGGCGGGAGACGCTGGTGTTGCGCTCTGCCGCCCGAATCCTGGCCCAGAGGGCCACTTTTTCATCCAAGGTGATTGTGACGTTCTTCATAACGCAATAATAGTGCAACAAGATAATCGTGTCAAGTCAATTAGGAATGAGTTGCAGGAAGCGGGTCCGGGACCTCTTTGGGTTGCCTGCTCAGGCGGGGAAAAACTGCGGGGCCAGGCCGGGCCACACGCGGGCGGTGCGGCAGCGGCTGGCGGTGACGATGGCCCTTAGCTGCGAAATGGCGGTTTCCAGATTATCGTTGATTACCAGGTAATCGTACCAGGAGGCTTCCTTAACCTCAGCGCGGCCCCGTTCCAACCGCCGGGTTATTTCCGCCGGCTCCATCTTGCCCCGCAACTGCAGCCGAAGCTCCAACTGTTCCCAACTGGGAGGCAGGAGAAAGATGAAGGTCCCCTGGGGAAATTCCCGCTTAAGGGCCCGGGCTCCCCGGGGCTCGATGTCGAAGACCACATCCGCTCCGGAATCCAGGGTCTCCTGCACCCGCTGGCGGGAGGTGCCGTAGCCGTAGCCGTACTGTTCCACCCATTCCGCCAGGTCGCCCCGGTCCCGAAGGCGGGCAAACTCCTCCGGCGTGACGAAGAAATAGTCCTTTCCTTCCACCTCGCCGGGGCGGGGGGGGCGGGTGGTAAAGGAAATGGAGAAGCGCAACCGGGGATCGCCGGCCAGCAGCTCCTTCAGCAGGGTGGTTTTCCCCGTTCCGGAGGGGGCGGTGATGATGAAGACTGCTCCGGGCACTCAGTCAACCTTTTCCAGGTCCTGGCGCGCCGCGATGGGGTGATTGCCGTTAAGGCGCAGGGAAAGGGTATCAGCATGGACCGCCGAAAGAATGACGTGATTGC
>JBEKDQ010000300.1:0-3049 GCA_050014275.1 Desulfobaccales bacterium
GGCCTTCACAGCCAATTGACGGATATGGCCTGTTTTTGCATCGGAACCTGAATGAGTGCTCGTTTTCATGCATAATTATTTACACTATTCCGGCAAAAATGCACCATAATTATTGCACTGAGTAGTACCTGATTTACGGCCACGCCTATGAAGGCAGCTTCGTGCGCTACGACCCTTATGCCCTGTTTCTCGATTTGGACGGCCCACGCCCCACGGCCCACAATCCCGCCAACCCTACCGCCCCCGGGCAGCGTACCATCTGGATCTTCGGCGGTTCCACCATGCGCAGCGACACCACCACCGCCGACACCACTATCCCCAGCTACTTGGCCGGCCTTCTCAACCAGCCGGGCAACCGCCCCTGCACCGTACTGAATTACGGGGAAAATTCCTTCAATTCCCTGATCGAGACCAAGTATCTCCAAAAGCTGCTCATCGAGGCCCCCAATCCGCCAGACCTGATCATCTTCTACGACGGGGCCAACGACTCCGTCTTTTTCGCCCAGCACCGCACCCCCTACGCCCACTACGGCTACCGCCGCCTGCGGGCTGTGGTAGAGAGCTACCGCTGGAGCTTCTTCGGCCTGCTCAAGCCCCTGAACGCCGCGATCTATACCTCCTTCACCAAGGAGTTCTATGACAAAGTGATGCAGGTAATGGTGCCCCTGAACCCGGACGACCCGGAGCTCAGGAACATGGCGGACCTGACGGAAAAGCGCTACGAACATGTGCGCAAAATGGCGGGCAGTTATGGTGCCCGTTTTCTGCTAGTCTGGCAGCCCATCCTCTGGGTGGAAAGCGGGGAGGTGGCTCCCCAAATCAAGGCGCGGGAGCAAAAATTAGTCATCCAGGCAGGACGCTTACTGGCGGCGTGCCAAAATATCACCGTGACCTATCGGGCCCTGGAAACTAAACTTCAAGACCGGCCCTACTTCCTCAACTTCCAGAATGTTCTGGTGCCGCGCCGCCAATCGGTCTACGAAGCCGACGGTGTGCACCTCAAGGCCGCGGGCAATGAGATGGTGGCACAGGAATTGGGCCGGGTCTTACAGGAGAGATTACAGGAGAAAAGATAATTTTATGGTATAATTATACTAGGCGACGGGTCTTGCTTATCGGCCTGTCGGTCATCCTGCTCCTGGGTATGGCCGGCTGGGGGGTCCTCAAGTCCCAGGCCTTCTGGCTTTGGGGCGGCTGGGAATTGGTAAACCTGGCCCGGGACCGCCTCGACCGCGAACTCCAGAGGGCGGCCAATTGCAAGTTTGCTGACAATTCCCTATTCAGATCATATCGTCCATTCTTGCTGGTCTGTCGATAACTACAGGTTGTGGCAAGTGATCCGCGCTATTATTGCTTGGCTCTATCACCGTGACTTTCTTATAAGAGGTGGTATGTGTGCATGCGGCCTCGGCTTTTCCCCTATCGCACCATTATCGGGCGGTGCTGGGTTGGGCTCCTTAAGCTCCATCGCAGTCAGGGGTGTGATATGCTCCAATTTTTGAAAAATTACTTTTTCAAGGAAACTTGTGCTATCTTGGCGCCGACGAGAGGATTCGGGTTTAGAACAGAAACTTGGGGGGATTTTCCTTAGGGAAAGAGGTACCAAAAACCTTTTTTAGATTGCGGGGCCAAGGCGCTTCATAATCTCGGTTATGGGTAGGAGACTCCGATAATCCTGGAGTAACCCGGCATGAAGGCATTATTGGTTCATCCCCCCACACCCCTGGTTTTTTTTTCTTACCCCAAGCTCCTCCATAACCTGGGCTACAAGGCCATGATGCCTTCCATCAGCCTGATCACTGTGGCGGCCCTATTGCCCCGGGAATGGCAGCTGTGTCTGGTGGATTTGAATGCCGAGTCCATGACCGACCAGCAGTGGGACTGGGCTGACCTGGTGATGATCTCCGGCATGATTATCCATCGGCCCAATCTGCTGGCCCTCATCCGGGAAGCCAAGGCCCGGGGCAAGACCGTGGTGGTGGGAGGGCCCTATGCCACCAGCCTGCCGGAGGAAGTCCTGGAGGCTGGGGCTGATTTCGTGGTCCGGGGGGAAGGCGAAAATACCATTCCCCTGTTCCTGGAGGCTTTGGCTCAGGGGCGGCAGGGCGGGGTCTTTAAATGCAACGCCAAACCTGACCTGGCCACCTCGCCCATTCCCCGGTTTGATCTGCTGAATCTGAAAAATTACGCCCATCTCTCCGTCCAAACCTCCCGGGGCTGTCCCCATGATTGCGAGTTCTGCGATGTGGTGCAACTCTTTGGACGCCGCCCTCGTTACAAAGAGCCCCGCCAGGTCATCGCCGAATTGGAAACCCTTTATCGCTTGGGATGGCGCGGCCCGGTTTTCATCAGCGACGACAATTTCATCGGCAACAAGACCAAGGCCCGGGCCATTCTCCGGGAATTGACCCCCTGGAGCAAGAGCCGGGGTGAGCCTTTTGTGTTTAATACCCAGGCCACGGCAACGTTGGGCCAGGATGTGCCCTTGATTGACCTGATGACCGAGGCTAATTTCGTCCAAGTTTTCCTGGGCTTAGAGTCTACGGAGGAGGAAGCGTTAATCCGCAGTGCTAAACACCACAATCGCCGTGCTTCCATGCAGGAATCCGTCGAGACCATCAAAGCCAACGGTTTGACCATTATGGGCAGCTTTATTTTGGGGATGGATGGGGAGCGACCGGGCACCGGTGATCGCATCATCTCCTTTATTGAAGCAACCCACATCCCGATGGTCATGATCAATCTCTTGCAACCGGCTCCCCATACCCGCTTATGGCAACGTTTGCAGCAAGAAGAACGCTTACAGACCGGGGAATTTCAGAACTCGACGGAACTTGACACCATCGGAGACCGACAATTTTTTATCCCCAGCCGGCCCCGGGAGGAAATCATGGCCGAATACTATAAGGTTTGGGACACGATATATGAACCGCGGCGCTACCTGGAACGAAACTATCAGTTTTTCCTGGGAATGCGACCCACCCGGGCCGCTTTAGCCCGGAGGCAAGGGAAAATCCTCCCTCCAGCCCCGGTTCCGCCGGCGAAAAAG
>JBEKDQ010000301.1:0-3035 GCA_050014275.1 Desulfobaccales bacterium
AGATCGAGCTGGGTTGCGCCGAATGGTGCCAGTATGCCGAGAAATGCGTCCCCGACCTGGTCAGGGCCAAAAAGGCGGCTCAGAACTTCAAGGAACTCCTGGGCGAGCAGGTGCGACATTATCTTACCAATGATCCGGCGGCCTGGGAGCGGACCGAAGCCGCGGTCCATCACGCCCAGCAGCTCCTCAAGGCCGAAGGGGGCGACCCCAAGGTAGTCCTGGCCGCGGTGCTGCTGCACCGGGTGGACCCGGCCCGGGCCCGGGATTATCTGGCGGAGTTGGAGACGGAGCCGGAACTGGTGGCGCCCATCATGGAACTGATCGAGGGCTTGGGCCCGGCCCGGGACCTGAACCGGCAACTCTACCAGGACGCCCTGAACCTTCTTAGTCCAGGCCCCGGCACCCCTTTTAACACCAGCACCGCCCGGCGCCTGGCCCAGGAGGGAAAAGAGTAGGGAGAGCCGTTGGGCCCGTTTTCCCCAAAGCCTTTCGCGGGTTGGGAGGGGACTGGGGGAAGGACAAGGCCGACCTCCAAGTAGGGTGCGTCTCACACACACCACTCCCTAGTGGGGCGGGCGTCCCGCCCGCCGACCGTAAGGCCCCCAGAAAAAATGGCGGGCGAGACGCCCGCCCCCAGCGGCATGGCGCGTAAGACGCGCCCTACGCCTGTCGGCCCAGACCTTCCCCCCAGCTAAATTATTTTACCCGTGAGGGGCGAGGGCCTCAACCAGGTTTACCTTCTTATAGGGCGGCCTGTGGACGCTATCCACCTGGGCTACCCGTTGGGTCGCTCTAATGATGGCGGCGGGCCTAGCCCGCCCTATAAACTGACTGCTGCGGCCCCTCGCCCCCTCTCATAATGTATAATCTCCTTCATGGAATCAACTCCGCTGCCGCGTCCTTCGGCGGTGGGCCGCATTCTCCTCTGGCATCAGGGGGCCTTGGGAGATTTGTTGCTGGCCGCCCCGGCCCTCCTGGCCGTCAGGAGGCGTTATCCCCGGGCGCAGCTCATCGGCCTGGGCCAGCCGCAGCCCTGGGGCCTGTTGTCCCACACCTTGTCCCTGGAGGCGGTTTGGGACAGCGGTGAGTCCGGGTGGGCGCCGCTCTTTGCCGACGCCCCCTTGCCGCCGGAGCTGCGGGTCCGTCTGGCCGGCCTTCATTTGGCCCTGGTGTTCACTCCCGGGCCCAACCCCCCGGTGCTGGCTCGCCTGCGGCAGGCCGGGATTCCCGCGGTTGCCTGGGTTCCTTCTTTCCCGGAGGCCGGCTCCGAGGCGGTGGCGGCCCTTCAGGCCAGGCATTTGGCCGGCCTGGGACTCACCGTGGCCGGTTCTTTTCGCCTGGCCTTGCCCCCGGGTGGGGAGTCCGAAGTGGTCCTGCCAGAGGCGGCCAACTGGCTGGCGGTGGCTCCGGGGAGTGGCCATGCCAAGAAAAACTGGCCCCTGGGCCACTACTATGAAGTGAGCCGGGCCCTGGCCTGGCAATACCGCTTGCGGGTGGTGTGGCTGACGGGGCCCGTCGAAGCTCCCTTAATTGCTTACCTGAAGCCCCTGGCGGTGGCGCAGGGGCAGGTGCTCCTGGCCGATGCGCCCCTGGCGCGGGTGGCCGCGGTGCTGGCCTGCTGTAGGCTTTTTTTGGGAAATGACAGCGGCCTGAGCCACCTGGCCGCGGCTCTGGGCGGCCCCCGGGTGCTGGCCCTGTTCGGCCCCACCGATCCGGCAGTCTGGGCCCCCGCGGGAGCAGGGGTCCGGGTTTTGAGCGGCCCCTGCCCCCAGGCCCCCTGCGCCCGGGGTCGGGAAATCTCCTGCCCCCAACCCCAATGCCTGGAAGACCTCTCCCCGGCGCGGGTCATGGAGATAGCCGGGGCGATTTTGTCGAGCGGTTAAAAAATTTGGCCAGCCTTTCTGATCGGCGGGGATTCTCGGTTTCCTCGAGGAGGATCATGGCGGATCCCGGTCAAGCGGACCAATATCGTACAATTATTTGAACTAAAATCGGCGGATTACTTCCGGGGAGATTAGTCTATACGATAATATCTTGTAAATATATAAGGATATATAGGTTGGCACCAATATTGCAGAATATACCATCAGGTTACCCCCGATAGCAAAAAACCAATTTCTCCTTTCTCCAAATGGCCGGGCTCCCCCTCCCGGCCATTTCCTTTTCTAGACCCCGGGTATTCGATTACCCAAAATTACTCCCAATACAAGCCAAAATATTCCTTGACCTCCTCCAGGCCGGTCTGTTGCGGCAAGGCCTGCCGCAGCGTTCCAGGCGGGTGGCGCTCTCCCGGAACTGGTCCGCCGCCAGGTCCCCAGCCTCCTCAAGGATTAGCCTTTCTGGTCGGCGGGGATTCTCGGTTTCCTCGAAAAGGATCATGGCGGTCCCAGTCAAGCGGACCGATACCCGTACAATTATTTAAACTAAAATCGGCGGATTACTTCCGGGGAGATTCGTCTCTAGACGAGAATATCTAGTAAATATAATAAGATATATAGGTTGGCACTATTAATGCATAATATACCAGCAAGTTACCCCCGATAGCAAAAACCAATTTCTCCTTTCTCCAAATGGCCGGGCTCCCCCTCCCGGCCATTTCCTTTTATAGACCCCGGGTATTCGATTACCCAAAATTACCCTCAATAGAAGCCAAAATATTCCACGACCTCCTCCAGGCCGGTCTGTTGGGGCGGCAAGGCCTGCCGCAGCCGTTCCAGGCGGGTGGCGCTCTCCCGGCATTGGTCGGCCAGGTCCCCAGCCCCCTCAAGGACCCGGACCGTATCCCGGACCGCCTGCCGGTTATTGCAGATGAGCAAAAGGTCCGCCCCGGCCAGCAGGGCCTCCCGGCCGGCCTGAGCCAGCGGCTGGAGATTGGTGATCCCTTTCATCTCCAGGTCATCGGTGATGATCACCCCCTTAAACCCCAGCCGTTGGCGCAGCCAGCCCCGTAAGGCGACGGCCGAAAGGGTGGCGGGGAGGTCGTCCCATTGGGGCACCAGGAGATGGGCGGTCATGACCGCCGGCACCCCGGCGGC